>CANJEF010000166.1 GCA_947472965.1 Sphingobacteriales bacterium | reverse complement strand
TTAACAGCTTTGATAGCCTCCTCGCCATGCATGTCGTATGCACCCAATCCCAACAACGGCATGTGTATTCCGTTGTTGAGTGTTGTATAAGGTTGATTATTTTTAATGGTTACCATGAGTCGAGCCCCAATAATTTTTTACCAAGTTCATTCAATGCTGCAGTTTCGTATTTTGTTTTTTCCCATTCCCTTGGATCCCCGGGGAAAGCATATCCCTCAGGTGCAATCCTGTTTTGCCATGAATTGATCCTCCATTGTCTTTGTGCCTCATCATTTTCCTGTACCGGCATCATAGATATATATTGTGCAATACGTACTTTATTTTCTGAGAGGTTGGGCCGTATGCCATGCGGCAATAGGCTATTGAATATGAGTAAGTCTCCCGCTTCAAGTTTTACTTTCACCATCTTGTCTTCATATCCTTTAATATCAGGCCTGAAGCGATTTCTGTCTTCAGGTTGGGATAATTTCCATGTATCATATTCACGCATAAGAGATGGAATGCATTGGAAGCCTCCCATGTTTTCGTCCATTTGATCTGCTAATGCAATAACACCTTGAACATTTTGTGGCTTTGTTTCTGGATCATAGTCCCAGTGAATAAAACCCTTAAATTCAAAACCTTCTTGCATTGGAAAATTTAAATTTGCCCTGTCTATTGTCACCCATAGTTTTTCAGATCCCCACACATCTGTGAAAGCATCGTATACCTTTTGTGTTTGTCGGTTATCCCAGAGGTACTGATGGTTATACACTTCCACCATGCCGCTATTAATCAGTTCTGTCATGCGCATTTCCGCCCTTGGTGGTGCATACCATGTATTTTTATCGGCCGGATCTTTTTCTTCAAATGCCCACAGGAAATCTGCGGTCTTTTGTGCCTGTTCCTTGGTGATTGCATTTTTAATGATCACGTATCCATTTTCTTTCCAAAATGTCCAATCCTCTTCACCCAATGCTTTCAGTGGTTTTCCATTTGATCGGTCGTTTAGATTGATTTGGCTGCTTGTGGCAGTAGAGGGATTACCGGGAATATCCTTGTGTGCATTGTTTGCCATCATTGTTGGCGTCATCGTTGGTTGCATGTTCATGGTTGAATATTTATAAGGTAAATTTATTGATGGATTAGATTCAATATCCGACTGAAATTGACAATTATTTGCATAATATTGATATTTTAAGTCAATAAACAGGTTAAAATGATCAATAGAGGCCAAAATTCAATGGCTTTTGAGAAGATATCGCCGGATCTCGGCAGTTCTTTTCATTTGATGGTGAATCCCAGGTTGAACGATTTTTTCTTCTGGCACTTTCATCCTGAAATAGAATTGGTTTTTATTGATAAGGCATCAGGCACTCGGCATGTAGGGGATCATATTTCGAGGTATGAAGAAAGTGATTTGGTGATGATTGGGTCCTATATTCCACACCTCAATTTTGATTACGGGGTTAAAACAGACTATGAAAAAACTGTTCTGCATATCCAACATGATTTCTTGACTGGAGCCATTGATCGAACGCCAGAACTTTTCAGGATACGCGACCTTTTTAAACTTGCTGCACATGGTATTGCATTTGGTGACACTGCGAAAGCAATGGTTGGAGATCGTTTGAAGAAATTGCATTTGTTATCTAGTTTCAATCAGTTTTTGGAAATCATCAGTCTCTTGGAAACCTTATCCGTCTCAAATGATTTTATGTTGTTGCATGAGACGCCTTTCCAAAACCAATATAATAAGAAAGAGCAGCAGCGACTTTCTATAGTTTATGATCATATTGATCAACATTATAAAGACCCAATAACCATCGCTGATGTAGCCTCTCTGGTCAACTTGAGCAAAGAGGCATTTTGCAGGTATTTCAAAAAAATGACGCGACTTACCTTTGTAGAATTTCTGAATCATTATAGGGTTAATCAGGCGAAGCGACTTTTAAGGCTTGATTTGAACATTACAGAAGTGTGTTATCAATGTGGCTATGAGAGCCTTTCTTACTTCAATCGTACTTTCAAAAAATATACAGAACAATCTCCTTCTTCGTTCAGAAAAAAGTTTCAAGCCTAAACTTGAATTTATACAATGAAAGGGATGCTCCCGAATAACTTATAATGTATCTTCGCGCTTCCAAAACTAAAACGTATGGCACTTCTTGTAGTAGGAACAATGGCCTTTGATGCAATAGAAACTCCCTTCGGAAAAAGCGACCGCATCATAGGTGGTGCTGCAACTTATATTGCACTTAGCGCATCAAACTTTATTAAACCTATAAAGCAGATATCAATTGTTGGCGGCGATTTTCCACAAGAGGATTTGGATTTTCTTGTTTCACGCGGCGTTGAACTCGAAGGAGTGGAAATAAAAAAAGATGAGAAGTCATTCTTTTGGTCTGGTAAATATCATCTCGACATGAATGAGCGAGATACATTGGATACCCAATTAAACGTACTGGCAGATTTCAAGCCTGTTGTTCCAGAAAGTTACCAGGATTGTGAATTCATCATGCTCGGAAACTTGGTGCCAGCCATTCAACACAGTGTATTGAAACAAATGAAGACCCGTCCGAAATTGGTGGTAATGGATACCATGAATTTCTGGATGGAAACAGCTCTTCCTGATTTGGAAGAAGTGCTTAAACACGTGGATGTTTTGTTGATCAATGATAGTGAAGCAAGACAACTTAGTGCCCAATATTCTTTGGTGAAAGCTGCAAAAGAGATCATGAAAATGGGACCCAAATACTTGGTTGTGAAAAAAGGCGAGCACGGTGCGCTACTCTTCCACGGCGATCAGGTTTTTGTTGCACCAGCGCTTCCATTGGAAGACATTTTCGATCCAACCGGAGCAGGTGATACTTTTGCTGGAGGTTTCATGGGACATATAGCCAAAACAAAAGACATCTCTTTTAATAATATGAAGACTGCCATCATTGTGGGTTCAGCCATGGCATCATTTTGTGTAGAAAAATTTGGTACAACAAGACTAAAAGAAATTTCGAAGGAACAAATAGATGATCGAATCCAGCAATTTGTTGAATTGGTGAATTTTGACATCTCTTTGGTTTGAGGTAAGTTCAAAAGAAAACACTTAAAGTAATCTCCTTATATTTCATTCAAGTGCCACCACTTTTTTGAATTTCATCAGCTTCCCCCGAAGGTCCAGGATTTCAGCAAATATGAAATAAACACCTGACGATGCTTTTCTCTTGTCTTGATCAAGACCATCCCATATGAAAGTTCCAGTTGTACCACAAAGCTGGTTGTCTGCAATTTTCCTGATCATCATTCCATTAAAGTTAAATGCATAAATGGTGATTGAGTTTCCTGGATTAGGCATGTTGTATGATATTGTAAGAAAATCATTCATGCCATCATTGTTTGGACTGAAATATCCTTGGGAAATATCAATTATTTTTTTACTAGAATCCACTTGCCTGTACTGTGAGTTTTTTCTTGTTGGAGTAGCATAACCCGCTGTAGAAGATGCCGAGTGCCAATTTTCTTTCATCCACGATGAGAGGTTTGGATCAATGCGTTCAAGTGAAACTCCCTCTTTATCAATGAGAAAGGAATGATGCATGTCGTCTGAATAAGAGAATTCATCAATGGTGATTCCTTGCTTATTAATCAACATGGCGCACCCTTCATTGTCCGGATATGAAGGCATATAATTTATTTGTGATAGATTTTTTCTTGAGGTTGCTGTCCAATTTTGCAAGATATAAGATGTGTCTGTTGTTACAACAAAATATTCTCCCGGAAATATATTAAGATCCTCTTCTGCACATCTGTAATGATTTCCTATTTGTCCTGCACTGTTTTTTCCAGCTATAAAGATGTCTTTTGCATTCATTACAGATTTGGAAAAATTATACATCTCCAAAAAATCAGCACCATAAGCAATTGGGTTGAATAATAGTTCATTGATTACCAATTCCCCTTTTTGGGGTATGATCGGAATTCCTGTTGAAACACTTGTGCTTTCATTAAAATCTGTTGTGCATTGTTTGATGTTTTTTACAATGAGCCGCAGAATTTTTTCCTTGTCAATTTCATCCATGAATTGAAGTTCAACTTTGTTGAACATGGGTGGAATTGGGATTGCCTTGATGGGATGTTTTTCTATTGATTCCCAACTGTAATTATTGGGGTTGGAGAGTGAAGTACTATCAGCACCCTTGCTGAATGTTACCTGAAAATCCTTTCCGTTTGTTGTAATGCATTGTATCGCTTCCAGCTTGACTTCACTGGTTTCTTTTTTGAATAGGCTATTTTCCTTCCCCGGACTCCCACCGATATTGGCTTTGCTGGATTGCCAGTTGTTTGGATTGCAAGGTGTGAATGGGTTAATCATTTCAAGACTCCATCCGCCATCCGATTTGACAGGGTTTTCATGCCAGGATTTTTTATAGGAAACAGCGTGAATTGTTTTACCGCTTTTATCTGCCAACGTTATGATATCCTCGTCATTGCCAAGTGATGGGAATGAGGTG
>CANJEF010000165.1 GCA_947472965.1 Sphingobacteriales bacterium | reverse complement strand
AATTTTTTCACTTAAATCAACTCCAGCACATTTGATTGCTGGATACTCATTTGAAAAATTCCAAATAATTCTCCCCGCCCCACAGCCCATATCAACAATACCTATGATAGGTAATTTGTCATTGCGCTCAATTAAAGTCTTGAAATTTTGAAACTTAAAATCCGACTCTTTTTCGTGAAATGATCCATTTTCCTCCCAGTACTTTCCATTGGTGTATTGCTCTTCCATTGTTTTTATTGATCTAGAACACTAAAGTATAATACAACCGAGTACTAGTAAAAACAATTAAACTAAATAGTAAGGAAACGTATTTCTTTATGTGCTTTGTAAAGCAAACTGAAATATGTCTATAATATTTGCATTAGCAATATTCTAGGGGCGATTCTTGTTGAAAAGCAATGATTTTTTGGGGATATTGATATGGCTTAATTTCTTATAGAAAGCCTAACTCCAGTTTTGCTTCTTCGCTCATCAAATCCTTGGTCCATGCAGGGCTCCACGTAATCTCTACAAAAACATCATTGATGCCTTCCACCTCCCTGATTTTTTGGTCAACATCATGGGGTAGGGTTTGGGCAGCTGGACAGTTTGGAGCTGTCAATGTCATAATTACTTGTACATTATTAATGGGAACAAGGTTCACCTCATATATCAAGCCGAGATCCCAAATGTTTACAGGAAGCTCCGGATCAAAAATGGTTTTGATCTTCTCAATTACTTCGGATTTTATTTGTTCTTCGGTTTTCATTTTATCACAGACGTCAGATGTCAGAATTCAGACGTCAGAATTTAGGTTTAAAAAATAAATGTTTCAAAGACATTTCCATTGACTCAACTTCCATATACAGCAGCATCTATTTTCATCTGCTTTATCATTGACCTCAATCCATTTGATCTTGTTTGTGCGAGGTGAGAACTTAGCCCTATTTCATTGATGAATTCCAATGGAGCCTCAACAATTTCCTTGGGTGTGTGACCCGACAAAACCTTTATCATCAAACTCACCAGGCCTTTCACGATGATTGCATCGCTATCACCTTCAAAATACACTATGCCATCTTTCTGTGTTGAATGTATCCAAACGCTTGATTGACAACCTTTGATTTTATATTGTTCTGTCTTGAAGGTTTCCTCAAGCGGTTTCATTTTTTTCCCGAGGTCAATGAGGTATTCATATTTGTCCTCCCAGTTTTCAAACAAGGAAAAGTCATCAATGATCTCTTGTTCTATTGCTTTTATATTTAATGCTTCACTCATTTATGATAACATGCTAACTGCCTTTTGTAGTGCAGCAATGAATAAATCAATTTCCTCAATTGTATTGTACGCAGCAAAGGATGCCCTTGTAGTGCCAACAAGACCGAGACGCTTCATCAGCGGTTGTGCACAATGATGTCCTGTTCTTACTGCAATGCCTTGGTTGTCCAGTAATACGGCAAGGTCCTGCGGATGAACACCATCTATCACAAATGAAATGACACTTACCTTGTTAGCAACATCACCTATTATTTTCAGCTTCGGGATCGCTTTTAATTTGGCTGTCGCATAATGGAGTAGGGTGTCCTCGTGATTTCTCATGACGTCCTTCCCATTGCTATGAATGAATTCAATCGCCGACTCCAGTGCAATTACATCAGCTATATTAGGGGTGCCTGCCTCAAACTTGAATGGCAATTCATTGTAAGTTGTTTTTTCAAAACTTACTTCTTTAATCATTTCACCACCTCCCTGATACGGGGGCATGGCTTCAAGCAAATGCTTCTTTCCGTATAAAATACCCACGCCTGTTGGCCCATATATTTTGTGTCCTGAGAATACGAAGAAGTCACAATCCAATTGTTTTACATCAATATTGAGATGCACTGCCGATTGTGCACCATCAAGCAACACCAATGTATTATTCGCATGTGCTTTAGCAATGATTTCTTCCACTGGATTTATAATTCCCAATGCATTTGAAACGTGAATGATGGAGACGATTTTTGTTTTTGGTGTTAGCATCTTTTCAAATGCTTGCATATCGATTATGCCTTCCTCATCAATCGGAATAATTTTTATTGTTGCGCCTTTTCTTTCAGCAACCATTTGCCAAGGAACTATATTTGAATGATGTTCAAGTGTTGAAAGAATGATTTCATCTCCCAGATTCAAGTTTGCATTGCCCCATGAGGATGCAACCAAGTTAATTCCATCGGTTGTTCCTTTTGTAAAAATAATCTCTTCGTGGTGAGATGCGTGTATGAATTGTTGAACAGCTTTTCTGCTGCTTTCATAAGCCGCGGTTGCTTCATCTGCCAATGTATGCAACCCCCTGTGGATATTTGCATTGAAACCCTTGTAATAATTTGAAATGGCATCAATGACTACAAGTGGCTTTTGTGATGTTGCCGCATTGTCGAAATAGATCAGAGCTTTCCCCTTTACTCTTCTGCCAAGAATTGGAAACTCTTTCCTGAAATCATTAACATTGAATGGTTTGTTTGCTGTCATGTATCGTTTATCAGCTATTAAATGAAAGCCTTTTTGAAATCATTTGATCTATATGCGTTTTCAGTTCTTCTATTTGTACTTGTTGAAGGATGTCTAATGCAAATGCATGCAAGAGGATAGCCTTTGCATTATTTTCTGAAATTCCTCTAGCGCGTAAATAAAACAAGGCATCTTCATCGAGTTTTCCAATCGTACAGCCATGAGAACATTTAACGTCATCTGCAAATATTTCCAACTGTGGTTTTGTATTGGCTGATGCATTTTCACCTATCAGGATGTTCTTATTCGTTTGGTAGGCATTGGTTTTTTGGGCATCTTTTCTTACGAATATTTTGCCATTGAAAATACCGGATGATTTGCCATCCATAATTCCTTTATACAATTCATTGCTGTAACAATTGGGCATTGCATTGTCAACAATGGTATGGTTATCGGCTTGAGTGTTTCCTTCAAGAAGATATAACCCGTACAAATGGCTTTCGCCAAATTCAGCTTTCATGATCATGTTGAGATTGTTCCTCACAATGCCACCGTCAAGTGTAATTGTAACGGCATGGGTATATGCTTTGCCTAACTGCTCAATTTGTGTAGTACCTGTGTGATTGGCATTTTTAGCCTCTTGCTGCAACTTGATGTAATGGAATCGTGCATCTTTTTCAACGCATATTTCATTTACTTCATTGGTCAGACTATCGTGATCTCCAATCTTGTGATAGGTTTCTATGATAGTAGCCTCTGAAGCTGATTCAATGCTTGCCAGAATCCTAGGTTGGGAAAATCTGAATCCATTGCGGCTGTCAGCTATATGATAAATAACAATGGGCTGAGTTAAGACGGAACCTTTTTTTACTTTGATGAAGACCCCTTTTTGCACGAAGGATGCATTCAATGCATTGATGCCATCAGGGTGATAGGGTTGACTGCAACCTAAGTGTGTTTCAACAAATGATTTGTTCTCATTTGCTGAAGCCATTTCAAGTGATTCCACAACAAGGACATCATCTTTATCTGTCAGCACTGTAAGTTCATCTTGGAAAACACCATTTACAAAAACAAGCCTGTTCGCTTGTTCCATGCCAGGCAATGAAATTTTTTCCAAATCTGATTGCTGTATATCTGTGCTATACTCTTGATATATAAGATCATCCCTGAACAATTGCTTGATCTTAATATACTTCCATTCTTCATGCTTGAGTTCAGGCAATCCGATTGAATTGAATGTTTCCCAGTTCTTTTTTCTGAATAAACCTAAAACACCTGCTGTATCATTTGACTTTTCGTATCGATCTTTAAAATAAACTTTTGCGTCCATCAACTTCTTTTTTCTTTTAGCGTCTTTATTAGAGGGCTGCTTCGTTTACCTCAGCTTTGATAAAATCATATCCTTTCTCTTCTAGCTCAAATGCCAATTCCTTAGTACCAGACTTCACAATTCTTCCATTGTACAACACATGTACAAAGTCAGGTACGATATAGTCTAACAATCTTTGATAATGTGTCACGATCAGAAATGCATTGTCCTTGGAACGGAGTGTATTCACGCCATTCGCAACAATTCTAAGTGCATCAATATCAAGTCCTGAGTCAGTTTCATCGAGTATGGCAAGTCTTGGTTCAAGCATCGCCATTTGAAATATTTCATTTCTCTTTTTTTCACCACCAGAAAATCCTTCATTCAGCGACCTGCTCAACAACGATTGATCAATTTCCACCAGTTTCATTTTTTCTTTCATGTTTCTGAGGAATTGCGCTGCATCTAGTGGCTCCTGATTATTGTATTTTCTTTTCTCGTTCACTGCAGCTTTGATGAAGTTAGTTGTGCTTACCCCGGGTATCTCAACAGGGTATTGGAATGCAAGAAATAATCCCTCTTTTGCCCGGTCTTCAGGTGAAAGTTCCAAAAGGTCCTTTCCTAAAAATTCAACACTGCCTCCAGTTACTTCATAGTCTGCACGACCAGCCAGCACCGATGCCAAGGTGCTTTTACCGGAGCCATT
>CANJEF010000164.1 GCA_947472965.1 Sphingobacteriales bacterium | reverse complement strand
GTCATCAATGCATACCAACCCTTGATAGCTTTTTCCTCATCAAAATCACCAACCGGGATGCATGAAACAAGAAGCAGAAAAGTATCTCCCCGGCTAAGTGATGGATAGGCTGTACCCAAAGGTGAATTGATTTTTTTTAGCAAGGGAGGGGCATTGAAATATTCTTTCAATTCAAGAAATAATTTTTCTCGTTTAACATGAGAAGCTATCAAACTTGATGCATCATTCACATGATTCAGCCAGTCAATTTTTTTATGCTCATGTAATGCTGCACTATGTAAGATCGATTCGCTTAGCAGAAAAAAATCATCAGAAAGCAAAAGGTTTTTATCTGCGCCACAGCGGTATAAGATATCAAAGAATAAGGGCATAAAAAGATATCCAGGTGCGCCTGGCAGATAAATCGTCCGGTTTTCCCAATATAAATTATTAGTTGGAGTTTTTCTGTCAACAAATTTTTCGGCGATTTTTAAATCAATTCCATAGGCAAGTTTAAGATCATCTTTTGTCAGGAACATACACTGCTTATTTTGACAACTTTTTATTATCCACCCTAATTGCTTCTTCTTTGTATCTTATAGCCCTTGCATTTGCACTATCCAAAACCCGCTTGAACAAGACTGGTTGTTGGGTATAATAAATGTAACTTTTGGAAAAGACGCTAGGTGAAGTTTTATGAAATTGAAGCACCTTATTGAGTTCTGCTTTGTAAGCAGAATCCTTCACAAGTGAAGTATCCTTGAGCAAAAATGTTTCTGTAAAACCCTCTGCCAATGAAATATCAAATATAATATCCGCCATAGAATCAATACCAATAAGGTCCTCTGGCACTCGTTGTTTGCAACTGATGGAAAGCGAAAATAAAAAAATGATGAAGATCAAATATCTTTTTTTCATTTCAACTCTTGCTTATATTTTGAAGTATTGGCAATATCCAGTCGTTGGCAAAGGTCAAGGACCCTTGCCTTATCTTGGGGGGTCGCTTTTTTAAAAACCCGAATGATTTCATCTGATTTCCCCTGAAAGAAAAATGGAATTATCATTAAGTTTGATGTTTCAGCGTGTAAAGTATTTAACATTGAAAATGCATTAAGCATTTCTTCCCTTGCCACTGATTCATTTTCAGTCATTTTATCCAACCCTTTTCTATAGTAGGTGTATATGGCATCATGAGCAAGCGCATAGCGGGTATTTTGAAAATTTTCAGCGAGCCAATATCGATTTCGCAAACCATCAAAGGGCTTCCAACCTGCAATTGATCTTCCATCAGGAGCGCTGCTCACAATGAGATTTGCCTTTTGAAAATAAGGATCGCCGCCACGTGGAGAGAATGAATCATAATCCAATCCAAATATGATATTAACATAGTATGCAAAAATTGCGCTCAAATTTGCTGCCAAGGGTTCAGTACCACTAATTCTATTTTCATTGAATTCAATTGGTTGAAACTCGACGTATCTGAAAACAACATCATTGTCAATATAATTTACAAGTGGTGAAAAATAACTTGTATTATAAATTGTTCTTCCAGCCTGGATCGTTAAAGTGCCTTTGTATACATTGGGTTCCACAACGGATTGAAGATTCAATAAAAAACTACATTCAATCCTTTCGTTTGCATCAAAAACATCAGTGGTCCATTTTCTTTTATTGATGAAATTGAGTAGGGATGTTTGAAGAGTTTGAAAAACTTTTTTATCTACGGTGTTGCCTATTTGGCCATAAGAAACAGTGACCTTGGCTCGAATTTCTTGTGAGTGAATCAGTAGAGATGAATTCAAAAAAACAAAAATGAGCAGAAGAAATCTGAGCAAGTATTGCCGCGAAACTAACCTATGGATTTTCTTTCTCATGACCATCCTGGATTGCGTATTTGTTAGTCGAAATTAACCATTTTAAATCTGTTCTTCAATGACGGGAACATAAAAAAAGCGGAGGTTAAAACCACCGCTTTCAAGAATCAGCTTGTTATGTTAACGGAAAAGATCTTCTTCATTTTTACGGAAATAGATTTTATCTTCCATGAATTCCTGTGTTGCCAATAAAGCAGGATTAGGCATTTTTTCATAGGCCTTTGAAATCTCAATTTGCTCCTTATTTTCATGAATCTCTTCAAGGCTATCAGTATGGCTTGCAAATTCCTCTAACTTGTTATGAAGTTCTTCCTTAATGGAGACATTGATTTGACTAGCCCTCTTTGCAATTATAGAGATAGACTGATAAAGGTTTCCGGTTTTCTTTTTTATTTCTGAGAGGTCTTTGGTCTCAGCAACATTGCTAAGGCTATTCCCTAGCTGCCTGCGTAGTCTGCTCATTGTTAAGTGTTTTTAAATTATTCTTTGATAAAGTTAAGAAACGTTCTGCTTCTTTGAGGAATTTACTTTCGGGAAAGCGATCCTGAAAATCTTCAGCCTCAAAAATTACTTTTTGGTAGCGTTCTTCCTGTTTAGCAGCAATACTAAGGGAAGCATATTTGTAATAAGAACGAATCGACATCATTTTATATTCATCCCCCTTTTGTGAATCAGGATAATTGTTGAGTAAAGTAGTGTATGTTAATGCCGCTGCTCTGTATTGCCCAACGTTGAAATACATTTGGGCGGATAGGGATTCCTTCTGCTCCAATTTTGCTTGACACTTTGCAATCAAAGTTTCAGCTTCCTTAATTCGGGGAGATTGCAAATGTGTATTGATAAACATTTGAAGCATTCCGATGGCTTTAATCGTATTTGTTTGCTCCAGCTCAGCTTTCGGGGATTGTCTGTAATAACAAAAAGCCTGCATGTATTCCACCTCTTCAGCCCGATCGCTATTTGAAAAAACCTCAAGATATCCTTTGAAAAGGCCTTCGGCTGTGATAAAGTCCCTTAAGTAATAATGCGAGTAGGCATACTTGTAATAAAGATCATCGAATTGTGGTGTTCCTTTGAACACAGGGAATAACTCCTCAAATAACACTTGTGATCTTCTGTATTCTTTCTTTTCAAAATAGGTATTTGCCATTTTCAACTTATACTCAAAATCCTTGTTCTTCAGCACTTTGCCGAACTTTGAGCAAGAAGCAAAAGCCACCACCAGTAAAAGTATCATGAAACGTTTAAACATCATAAGGGACGCAAAAATAAGCGATTTAAGGGAATTTGCTAAATTATGCTTTACTAGCCTCTGAATAGGTTAAGCCAATCACAAAAAAACCTCCAGTGGGGAGGTTTTGTTTTTTATTACCGATTAATTTTTTCGCAGATTTGGATATGGTGCCGGCACCATGCTGGGCAAGTCGCTTATTTCTGCGGTTCCCCCCATATCTATTGTGTTTATATTTCCACCCATCTGCCCATACTTGAAGATGAAACGATCTGAACTTATGCCAAGCTTTTCGAAAAAATAGGTTACAACAGCATTCACGCGGTCCCAACTCAATTGCTGGGCAGCTTTGGAGGCATCAGCATATCCAACTACCATAAGCTTGCAACCAGGGTTCATTTTAAGCCGCTCTGCTGTAGACGCCAAGATTCCCTCTGCTGCGCTCGTGAGTTTGGGTGAACCTTTTGCAAAAATAATACTTGGAACAGTATTGATGCCACAACTGGCAGCAGAGGCTGGTATGAATTTACAGCATTCGGGATCCGGACATTTTCCAATGCCGTCATTGTTAACAGGCTGACATACTGTAGGGGTAATCAATTCCTTATCCTTATAATCAGGAACACCATCCCCATCGGTATCCTTGCTTACCCCGTGAGCGTCTACAGGAGCACCAGAAGGAGTATTCGGCTCAAGATCGAACTGGTCTGAAATACCATCACCATCCGTATCATCCAATACAGGTTTCGGTATTTTCATTCTCTTGGGTGAATTCAATTCGTTATAAACAAACTCCAATGGGTTTTTCCAATACAGTGGCTCTACTGAACGCTTTCTGTCTTGTGCATTTCCGACCAATGAGGACAATGTAAAAAATGCTATAAGAAGAAGTGAAATTATTCTTGTTACTCTCATAAATAAGATTTTATTAAACTGCTTTAAAACAAATTGATATTCAATCCAATTGAAAGGAAATTATAATGATCCTTATCAGGCGTTGCTGCTGCATCCCCAATTGGTGTTGAAGCCCAGCGCTGTCCATCCAGCAAATCAGTCTTGGTAAGAACAATTCTATCCTCAACAGCCAAATTAATCTTTGGAGATAATTTGAACGCAAAACCAATTCCACCTGAAATCGAAATGGTTGAACTCATTCCAAACAACGTTGAGCCCTTCAAAGGATCAACTTCGGCTTTTGTTTCATAGGTACCATCCAGCAGACTCTTCACTTGATCGCGCACTTGATTTCTGTTTTCCCATGTGGCATCTTGAATACTGTTGAATGCATACTTTTGATTCGTTCCCTTCAGCGCATCGATTTTCGTTTCATAGAAGGTGATTCCAATGCCCACCAGGGAGTAGAGGCTGAACTTGGGTTGTGCCTTATGAAAACGAACATTATTTAAGTT
>CANJEF010000163.1 GCA_947472965.1 Sphingobacteriales bacterium | reverse complement strand
CTGAGGGATGAAGCAAAAGAAGTTATTCAATACCTTAAAAATAGCCATATCAAAACTATTTTGCTGAGTGGTGACCGCCAGGAGAAATGTGACTACATAGCAAAACAACTTGGTATTGATGAAGTAATTGCAGAACAAAGCCCTGAACAAAAGCTGGAAAAAATTTCCACGTTAAACCAACTACTGCCAACCGCCATGGTGGGCGACGGCATCAATGACGCACCCGCACTGGCAAAAGCTACCATCGGAATTTCATTGAGTGATGCATCCCAACTCGCCATCCAAAGTGCGCAGGTGGTGCTAATGAACCAAGGAATTAGGAAACTACCGCTGGCGTTGGGACTTGGCAGACATACGTATATTACCATCAAGCAAAATTTATTTTGGGCTTTCTTCTATAATGTAATTGCTATTCCCATAGCAGCTTTTGGATACCTAACACCTACCTTTGGTGCTTTGGTGATGGGACTCAGCGATGTTGTTCTCGCAATCAACTCGGTAAAACTTTTCATCAAAAAAGTAACCTGATTCCAATAAATACAATGACGCCTCAACAAACACTGAAAACATATTGGGGGCATGATGCATTCTGTCCATTGCAAGAAAACATCATCGATGAAGTTCTTGATGGGAATGATGTCTTGGCAATCTTACCTACAGGTGGAGGTAAATCCATTTGCTTTCAGTTGCCAACAATGATGAAAGAGGGATGTTGCCTTGTAGTAACTCCACTTATTGCATTGATGGAAGACCAGGTACAACAATTACAAAATAAAGGAATTGCTGCTGCAGCCATAACAGCTGGAATGAGTAACCACGAAACAGAATCAACCCTTAGGGACTGCATTGATGGCACATTGAAGTTTCTATACGTATCTCCGGAAAGGCTTGAAACAAGAATGTTTCTGAATGCTGCATCAGCAATGCCAATCACACTCATTGCAGTAGACGAAGCACACTGCGTTTCACAATGGGGTTATGATTTTAGACCCGCCTACCTCAACATCGCAAAAGTAAGAATGCATTTTAAGCACGCTCCCATGATTGCGCTTACTGCCTCTGCAACTGCCCTTGTGAAGGATGATATCATCGATAAATTGAAGATGAAGGGTGGAAAGACTTTCATGAGTTCCTTTAGCCGGCCAAACCTGGCTTATGCTGCAGAAGAATCTACGGATAAGACACATAGACTCATCGCGGTCCTGAAAAAAGTAAAAGGCACAGCAATTGTATATTGTAAAAGCAGAAAAAAAACAACTGAAATCAGCGACCTTGCCAACAAGCACGGCATTAACAGCAGCTACTATCACGCAGGACTTGATCGTGACACCAGAAAACAGCGACAGCAAGATTGGGTGAATGGAATAACAAAGGTGATAGTTTGTACAAATGCTTTTGGAATGGGAATTGATAAAGGCGATGTTCGGCTTGTTATACATGCGGATATGCCAGATTGCCTGGAAAATTATTACCAAGAAGCTGGAAGGGCTGGCAGGGATGGTCAGAAATCTTATGCGCTGCTGCTCTACAATGAGCATGAAATAAACGAATTGAGAAAACTTCCAGACACCAGATTTCCCCCTATAAGTACCATTAGAAATATTTACCAATCACTTGCCAACTATTTTCAAATTCCCAATGGCCTGGGTGGAGAAGAATATTTTGATTTTGACTTAGAAGATTTCATGCAAAAATTCAATCTGAAGGTAAATGAGGTTGTTTATTCACTTCAAGCTTTGAAAAACGAAAGAATTATTTCATACCTAGAACAGGTGTACAGACCATCTTTTGTGCAATTTACCTGCAGCAAAACTGATTTGCAAGAATTGGAAAAAAACAATCCAAACAGTGAGTTGGTTACAAAGGCACTACTCAGAACTTATAGTGGAATAATCGATATACCAGTGCGAATCAATGAAAAACAAATTGCAAAAATTATTCAAAGGGATCTTGCATTTGTTGTTGGTCAACTACAGTTGCTTTCCCGTTCTGGCATCATTCGTTATACACCCAAAAAAGAGTCTCCTCAAATCCTATACTTACAACACAGAATCAAAACAGAAGAGCTAAATCTTAACTATGAGATTTACCTGGCAAGAAAAGGACAATTCCAGCAAAGGATCAATAAGATGATTGCATTCGCAAAAACCACAGATTGCAGGGCTGAATATATTGGGAATTATTTTGGTGATGCTGTAATTACAAAGTGTGGGGTATGCGATAATTGTCTCAACTCAAAGAAAGCCAAGCTAACAGTGCCTGAATTCGGAGAAATTCATGAAAAGGTTTTACAACACCTTGGAAACCATGAATGTACCTTGGAAATACTCCACACATACCTTGGCCTTGCTAAAGATCAATTAAATCTTGTAGTAGGTGAAATGAAAAAAGAAGGCATAATTGGAATAAGGCTGGATGGCTCTCTGTTTTTGCAATAGTATCAAAGGATAATATAATGAGATTTAGACTGAACGGGGCAAAAAAAAGGGCCGGCGTAGAAACGCAGCCCGTTTAAAATCCAATATCCTATGAAAAACCGCGGTAAAAGTAGTGTATATAACATGATTATGTAGTATTCTTGAAATATTTTTTTAAAAAATATCGCTCAAATATTTAATATATATATGTATCATGAATTGATATTCAATTAATTATAAAATTATTTCTGCTTACCCTTTCAAATTAGTTTCGGGATTAGCTGAATTATACAATCTTGAAAAAGGGATAAAATCGATTCAGATTCTTTTTAGCGAACACCAAAGAATATATAAAAACCTTGTTTAACAAAAGATTATTGCCAAAAGGATGAAATCTTGTCAGCAAATAATTTTACTTTGTTTAAAATCACCTCCTTATGTCATCTACAAAAAACAAACCTAAAATCCTTCTTTGTGAAGACGACCCAAACCTGGGCCTCATTCTTAAGAATTTCCTGGAATTAAATGACATGGATGTAATCCTTGAAAGGGATGGCAGGCTAGGACTTGCGGCTTTTCAACGCGAAAAAATTGAACTCTGCCTGCTAGATGTAATGATGCCTAAAATGGATGGATTTGCCCTTGCAGAGGAAATCAGGGACATCAATCCTGACGTGCCCCTGTTCTTTCTTTCTGCAAAGTCAATGAAAGAAGATCAAATAAAGGGATACAACCTCGGAGCAGACGACTATATCACCAAACCATTTGATTCTGATGTGCTTTTGCTCAAAATCAAAGCAATCTTGAAAAGGAATGAGGAACAAAACAAGGAAATTGCCAATACAGAATATGATTTAGGACAATACCATTTCATTCCAAAGCTCAGGGAACTTTCTATTGGAGAAAAAAAGACAACCCTGTCACCCAAAGAAAATGAGTTGCTAAAAATGTTAAGTGAGTATAAGAATGACCTACTTCAAAGGGACCAAGCCCTCAAGAAAATTTGGGGTAACGACAATTACTTTAATGGTAGAAGCATGGATGTTTATATTGCGAAACTGAGAAAGTATCTGAAAGAAGACCCCAACGTTGAAATTGTAAATATCCACGGAAACGGGTTCAGGCTCATTGTAAAATAAATATAACTCAACTTATAAAATCTCCTTTTTTAGATGAATCTATCATCAAAAAAGGAGATTTTCATTTTTATCAATGAATGACCTGTTCAGGTGCTCATAGGCCCTTCTTGTCACTTCCCTTCCCCTTAATGTTCGCTGTAAAAATCCCTGCTGAATAAGAAAGGGCTCATACACATCTTCAATAGTACCTGGCTCCTCACCTACTGCAGTGGCGATGGTTCCCAATCCAACCGGTCCACCCTTGAACTTATCAATGATGGTTGAAAGTATACGGTTGTCCATTTCATCCAATCCATGCTCATCAACGTGGAGTGCTTTCAGGGCATGCTTTGTAATATCTAGTGATATTACACCGTTTCCCAACACCTGTGCAAAATCACGAACCCGCTTAAGCAATCCGTTGGCAATCCTAGGTGTTGCCCTGCTTCGCCTTGCAATCTCGTTGGAAGAATCTGAAGTGATCTTCGAACCTAAAATAGAAGCAGACCTAGTGATGATCCTATCCAACACATCTATTGGGTAATATTCCAACCTTGATTTAATTGCAAACCTCGACAATAGTGGAGCGGTTAATAAACCACTTCTCGTTGTTGCACCAATCAAGGTAAATGGATTAAGGTTGATTTGAATCGTTTTTGCACTCGGACCGCTATCGATCATGATATCAATTTTGTAATCCTCCATAGCGGAGTACAAATACTCCTCTACCACATTGCTCAAGCGATGTATCTCATCAATGAACAATACATCGTTGGCTTCAAGACTGGTAAGCAATCCTGCAAGATCTGCAGGCTTCTCAATAACAGGTCCTGATGTCTCCTTGATTTGAACGCCCATTTCCCTTGCTACAATCCTTGATAATGTGGTCTTACCCAAACCCGGTGGTCCATGAAACAAAACATGATCCAATGCCTCTGAACGCATCTGAGCTGCCTTGATGAATAT
>CANJEF010000162.1 GCA_947472965.1 Sphingobacteriales bacterium | reverse complement strand
TGATTGAAGAGCCGGAAAAATATGCCGAAACGTTTAAACAAATAGGTGCTGATATTTTGACAGTTCATGTGGAAGCCTGTAAACACTTGCACAGAAACATGCAACAAATAAAATCACTTGACATGAAAGCGGGGATTGCTCTAAACCCACATTCCCCGATAAAAGATATAGAGCATGTTTTGGAACTTGCAGATCTGGTTTGCATCATGACCGTAAACCCGGGTTTTGGTGGACAGCAATTTATCAAAAGCATGCTGCCCAAAATTGAAGAATTAAAAGAATTGATCATAAAGAAAGGATACAAAACCAAAATCGAAGTAGATGGAGGCGTAACACTTGAAAATGGAAAAGCAATCGTTAATGCAGGAGCCGATGTGCTTGTAGCTGGAAATACAGTGTTTGCTGCTCCTGATCCCTTGAAAATGATCGAAGCCCTTGCAGCACTCGCCTAAGGAGAAATCTTCCCTTTTGTTAAATTCTGTTTACTAACAACATGTTGATAAAAATGGAAGTAGAATAATCACTTTTAATATTTAAATTTGATTAAGCACCATTCATTTTAAAAAAAATAAAAAAAGAGAATTTGACTGAGACAATCATAAACCTTGAGTCCGTAAATCCAATTGAATTTTTTGGCGTAAACAATGGGAAATTGGATCTTTTGAAAAAACGATTTCCACTGCTGAAAATTCTTAGCCGTGGAACCCAAATTAAATTAAGTGGCGCACAAGATCAGATTGAGGCTGCAAAAGAAAAAATCGAACTTCTTATTCAATACCTTGAACGCAATGGCAACGTAAGTCATCATTATTTTGAGCAAATTCTGGGTGGAGATGATGCAGAATCCCGTGATCTTTATGTTGAGAAAAACCCACACGACGTTCTAGTTTTTGGTCCAAACGGGAAATCAGTAAGAGCCCGTACACAAAACCAAAAGCTCATGGTTACACTTGCGGAAAAAAATGATATCATATTTGCAATTGGTCCCGCCGGTACAGGAAAAACCTATACAGCAGTTGCACTAGCCGTGAGGGCGTTGAAGAATAAGCAAGTTAAAAAAATTATTTTAACAAGACCGGCAGTAGAAGCAGGAGAAAGCCTTGGATTTTTACCAGGAGACCTCAAGGAAAAAATTGATCCATATTTAAGACCACTTTACGACGCACTAGACGACATGATTCCTGCTGACAAGCTTGGATACTATATGTCAACCCGCGTGATTGAAATTGCTCCACTAGCCTATATGAGAGGTCGTACGCTTGACCATGCATATATTATTTTGGATGAGGCGCAAAACACCACTGATCTTCAAATCAAAATGTTTCTTACCAGGATAGGTTCAAATGCAAAAGCAATTATTACCGGCGACATGACCCAGATTGACCTTCCCAAAAATCAACGAAGCGGTCTTGAAAAAGCCAGTAGAATTTTGAAAAATATTGAAGGCATCGCACACGTGGAACTTGATGAAGAAGATGTTGTAAGACACAGGCTTGTTAAGGCCATCATACGCGCATACGACAAGGATAAAATAAACAATGAAGCAGGCTAACATGAAAAAAACAATATACATCCTGCTTTTATATGTCAGTTTCTTTTCGTGCAAACAACCAGAAGGATTTCACGAAGCAGAAGACCCCATGGATGCAGGCAGGGAATTCCTAAGATCTGTGTTAGATGGCGACTTTGAAAAAGCTTCACTTTATGTATTGGATAATGCCGAGGACAAGGAATTACTTGAAAGGTATAAGGGGTATATGAAAAATCAACCCCAAAAGGAAAGGCTTAACTTAAAATCTTCTTCTATCATTATTAATAAAATCGTGAATGTGAATGACAGTGTAACAATCATCAATTATTCCAATTCATATTCTATGAAACCTACCGACCTCAAAGTGGTGCTTTCAGACAAAAAGTGGAGAATAGACTTCAGCTATACCTTTTCAGAAAATATGCAAAGCAAATGAGTGCGATGAAAAACATCTTAACCGTCATGTTGGGAAGTGGGCTAGGCGGTGGGTTAAGATTCATCTCATCTGAATTCATAAAACAACAGTTTCCCTCAAAATTCCCTTTAGCAACATTTGCTGTTAATGTATTAGGATGTTTTATCATCGGTATGATTTATGGAATTTCCATTAAAGAATCACAAGATTCAACCGGGATCAAGCTACTGCTTGCCACCGGGTTTTGTGGAGGATTCACTACATTCTCCGCATTTGCATCTGAAAATCTTGATCTCATTCGCAATGGCAATCAAATAACAGCATTCGCATATATCATACTATCTGTTGTACTTGGAATAGTCGCTACTTTCGCTGGAAGCATCATATTCAAATAAAATGAATGAATAAATACACACTACACCCTTGGCATGGAACTGAATATGGTGAAAATGCACCAGAAATGGTAAATGCCATCATTGAGATCCCAAAAGGATCCAGGGCAAAATATGAAATCGATAAGCCAACAGGATTGCTAAAGCTAGATAGGATGATATATTCATCCTTCCACTATCCCATCAACTATGGATTCATACCAAAAACATTGGGAGAAGACAAAGACCCATTAGACATACTCGTATTAACCAGCATCGCCATAGAGCCACTCTGCTTAGTAGAGTCAAGGGTAATTGGAGTTATGCAAATGATTGATTCCGGTGATGCGGATGATAAAATCATTGCCGTGGCCAAAAATGACCCAAGTGTAAACTACATCAATGCATTGAATGAACTTCCTTCTCACTTTTTCGCAGAACTGAGAAACTTTTTTGAAGAGTATAAAAAACTTGAGAAAAAAACTGTTGTTGTGGATGAATTTCAGGAAAAAGACAAGGCATATAAAATCATCTTGGAAGCAATTGACAGATACCGAAATACCTTTATCGGAAATGAGTAAAAAAATCACACCAATGGAAATAATTATTTATCTGATCCTAACAGGTTTGGCTGCAGGCTTTCTTGGCGGCATGGTTGGCATTGGTGGCGGTGTAATTATCGTACCAGCACTTGTATTACTTCTTGGCCTGAGTCAACACAATGCACAAGGGATCTCACTGGCAATGATGTTATTCCCGGTTGGTATACTGGGCGTCTGGAATTACCACAAACAGGGATATGTTGATTTCAAATATGCTGGTTTGCTCGCCATAGGCTTTTTAGCTGGCAGCTACCTAGGAAGCAAATTTTCACTGAGCCTCCCACAAGATGTTGTTAAAAAAGTATTTGCAGTTGTCATGATCATACTTGCACTCAAAATCCTACTTACAGGCAAAAAATAAGTATGGAATTTCCTGTTTTTTACATCTTATAAGGAAACTCAATCATATTGTCCGAAGACCCTACCTTCTATAGTGACTCCGAATTATTGGAACATTTCAAAAAAAGAAATGACTCCAAATATTTGGGAGTATTACTTCAGCGATATAGCCTGATGGTGTTTGGTGTATGCATGAAATACCTCAAAAACATTTCAATGGCGGAAGATACCACCCAAGCCATATTTGAAAAGGTTATTATGGAAATAGGGAAATACGAAATCCCCTACTTCAAAAGCTGGCTTTACAGTGTCTCAAAAAACCAGTGCCTGATGGAACTGAGAAAAACAACTTCGAAATTCAACTTTACAGAACAAGACATTTCAACGCTGGAAATTCAGGCTGACAATGATAACGAAGTTGAAATGGAAGAATTGATTAAGGATGAGCAAATTTCAACATTGAAAAAAGGACTTGAATTAATCAATGAGCAACAGAGGGAATGTATCACCTTGTTCTATTTGAACAAAAAATCATACAAGGAAATTGAACAAGTCACTGGCTATACATTTCATGAAATAAAAAGCCATATACAAAATGGGAAAAGAAATCTTCGAAACATTATAAATCGGTTTCATCATGAAAATTGAAAAAAGAGATCAGCTTAACGAGACTAATCCTACCAGCCAGGAATCAATGCTAAATTACCTACAAGGTAACAAGACTGAATTTCAAAAGCATGAAATGGAAAAGGCACTAATGAATGATCAATTTGTATCAGATGCAATTGAAGGACTACTCGGTAAAATGAATATACCAGAGCTCAATGATGTGCATAAAAATATCGACACCTATATAATCAATAGAACAAAAAATAAAAAAAGAAGCCCAACTAAAAGACTTTCATTTCCTATGTGGATAGTGTTGCTTTCAATTATTGTAATCCTGGTTTCAGTTGCAGGATATGTATTGGTTGTTTTACTAAATAAATAAATTATTGGTACTGTATATACATTGGAACCGGTTTCAGCGACAATAATTCTTTAGGTGTAAGCATTCGCTTGGGCGCTTCCTTCAGGTCGTTTTTATAAAATAATTTAAACCCTGTAAACTGAATGGGTTCAGCATATACAAATTGCTTGTATGTATTAATCTTACGAGCAGGTGCACCCCACCCATCCATATCTACAACAAATTGTACTTCAGGAATTATTTTAATAGACTTTGAATTTTTAAGCATCCCTTGT
>CANJEF010000161.1 GCA_947472965.1 Sphingobacteriales bacterium | reverse complement strand
GGATTCGAATACAGTGTGAGGTTATGGACTACTGTTTTGGAGGTGTCTGTTCTAATGGCACAGTTTCCAAGTAAAGAAGTAGCCCAGTTGAGTTATGATTACCGCACGCTCGGACTTGGCTATGCAAACCTAGGTAGTATGTTGATGGTAAGTGGCATTCCTTATGACAGTGATGAAGCAAGGGGTATTGCCGGAGCGATTACAGCTATCATGACGGGCATTTCATATAAAACTTCTGCCGAAATCGCAAAGATCCATGGTCCTTTCCCACGTTACCATGAGAATAGTGAAGATATGTTGCGGGTCATGAGGAATCACCGTGCAGCCGCCTATGATGCCGAAGGAGCTTTCGTAGGGTTGAGCATTAAGCCGCTGGGCATTAAGGCCAAAGATTGTCCCGACTACCTATTGACAGCAGCCTGCAAGGCATGGGATGATGCAGTTGAATGGGGTGAAAAATATGGGTATAGAAATGCACAAACCACCGTTATTGCGCCAACAGGAACAATCGGACTTGTGATGGATTGTGATACAACAGGGGTAGAGCCTGATTTTGCTTTAGTTAAATTCAAAAAACTTTCAGGTGGTGGATATTTCAAAATCATCAATCAGTCTGTTCCCCAGGCCCTTAACAATTTGAAGTACAGTGCATCTGAAATGGATGCCATCATTAAATATGCTGTTGGATCGGCAAGCTTCTCTGGAGCACCTTTCATCAATCACCAGACCCTTAGTGAAAAAGGTTTCATTGCAGAGGAAATTAAAAAGCTTGATGATGCAGCACTATCTGCTTTTGAAGTTGGATTTGTTTTCAATGTATACAATCTTGGAGAAGAGTGCCTCAAGAGGCTTGGATTCAAGCCTGAGCAGTATTTCAATTTTGAATGGAATATGTTGAATGCACTTGGGTTTACCAACTCACAAATAGATGCAGCAAATGATTTTGTATGTGGTGCAATGACAATTGAAGGGGCTCCTTATTTGAAGCAAGAGCATTACCCTGTATTCGATTGCGCAAATAAATGTGGTAAGAAAGGTGAGCGTTTTATTCATGCACACGGACATATCCGCATGATGGCTGCAACACAGCCTTTCATTAGCGGTGCAATTTCCAAGACCATCAATCTTCCAAATGAGGCAACCATTGCCGAAATTGCAGATTGTTATTTATTGAGTTGGAAGTTAGCACTTAAGGCCTGTGCCCTTTACCGTGATGGCTCAAAGTTGAGTCAACCACTTAGCAATAAAAGTGAAAGCAAGTCCGATGATGATGTAGACGCAACTTCTAGTGACAGCAACCTGCTAGATGTAAGCAAGCTTACTGTTGATGAATTGCTTGATGAATTGCAGAAGCGCATGCAAGCCGCACCAGACACCAAATTGAAGCGTCAACTTTCCCGTATTGTTGAGCGTAAAACACTGCCGGCAAAAAGGCGTGGATACACCCAAAAGGCAAAAATCAATGGCCAGGCAATTTTCTTGAGAACCGGAGAATACAGCGATAATACCCTTGGCGAAATCTTTATAGATCTTGCAAAAGAAGGATCAACGCTCCGCAGTTTGATGAACTGTTTCGCCATTGCCGTTTCGGTAGGTCTTCAATATGGTGTTCCATTGGAAGAGTTCGTAGAGAAATTCATATTTACAAAGTTTGAGCCATCAGGCATGGTCGATCATCCAAATATTAAGTCTACCACTTCCATTGTAGATTTCATATTCAGGTGTCTTGCTTATGAGTACCTCGACAGGTCTGATCTCGTACATATAAAGGACAAGCCCGAAGTATTGAATACTGGACAAGATGATTGGGATGATGTTCCTGGAGCCAAATACGAAATCAGCAGCAAACCTGAACTATCTGATGTAAGAGTGGTAGCGCCTTCAGCGAATGCAGTACCTAAGTCACAGAAAGCGCCCGCGGCAGTAAAAGCTGAGAACAGCACCCAAGAGTACATGAAAAGTATGCAGAGCGATGCGCCTGCCTGTACAACTTGCGGACATATTACTGTTCGAAGCGGTACTTGTTACAAGTGTTTGAATTGTGGCAACAGCATGGGTTGTAGCTAACAAATACCGATCAATGATTTTAAAGCCGGCTTAAGCCGGCTTTTTTTTTGT
This sequence comes from Sphingobacteriales bacterium, assembly GCA_947472965.1. The sequence goes on along the minus strand of CANJEF010000161.1, from coordinate 2,386 downwards.
GCATTTGAAAAATGATTTAAGATAAAAAAAGTACACTATCAATAGTCCAACTAAGCTGAATTATTCCAACTGCTAGTTGACAAATTGCCAAATGGTTCATTTGATTAGAAAATATTGAACAAGTCATTTTTTATTGCGCACACCTGATTTTACTTTCCACAAATTCAAACATTAACATGAAAGTAAAATCTGCTTTATCCAAATTCATTTTCGTTTTATGTATCACTTTATTTTTTTCATCTTGCATGCGAACAATTTCAACTAACATGGCAGCTACACATCACTATACCCGATGTAAGTTTATAAGGTAAGTGTGCGCTTTTTAAAAAACATATGGGCCATTGCCTTTTAAAATCTTATTTTGCATTACAAATAATGTTGTAATTCAATAATCGAAAATGGTACTAAAGGTGACGTATGAAAAAAAGGCTGTGCTGCAGGCATTGCGGTATCATTTTATTTCACGCAGGGAGATGAAAGTGATGATGATTTTGGTGAATGTATTCGCCTTATTTGCCGCAATCCTGTATGGATATAAAATGATTTCCCCACTCCCTTTCATGATGAGCTCCGTATTGTGGATTTGTATGATGATTGCATTTTGGGTTTGGCTTCCTGCGGTGATTTATAAAAAAAGCAAAACATTCAAGGATGAATTTGAAGTTTCAATTGAAGAAAATCATTTTTTCATTTTAACTGACTCGGGTAGGAAGGGATGGGCTTGGAGAGAGTTCTCCAATTTTTATGAAACGCCCGGTTTTTTCCATCTTTATTTTGACAACAAAACATTTTTTCTCCTTCCAAAAAATGCATTTGAAAACAAGGATAGTTTGGAAGAGGCTAGAAAAATTATGAAGGGATCGATTCAGGCTAAAGGTTGATATTTAAATCAAGCTTTTTTGCATTTCATAATGTGGTATGGTTACTTCTTCAAATTCTCCCCCCACGATTTCATATCCTTGTTTTTGATAGAAGCCAACTGCAGATTTTCTGGCATGCATGATTATCTTTCTGAATCCTGCATCGTAAGCGATTTTTTCTGCAAAGTCAAGTAAACTCCTCCCCAATCCGTTTTTTTGCACCGACGGCATTACAGCCATTTGTCTTAGTTGACAGGTGTTGTTATTTACCTTAGTAAGAATGCAACAGGCAACAATTACATCATCTTCAAATGCACATAAAAGGATATCGTCCTTTTCTTTTTGAAGGTCATCAGGGGTGAATGACAAGCCCAAGGGTTCCCTCAGTATTTTCATCCTAAGGGCAATCATAGCCTCGTATTCAGCGGAATTGTGTTCAATAAGTCTGAGTGACATGTCACAATTTACCTGATTTGAGGTTACCATGGAGCAGTATAAATTTGATTATCAACGCGAGAAACAATACAATTTGTGTATTCAAGGAATCAAGGCTCGGTGCATTTGATTGAAAATCATTTATTTATTAAAAATGTTGATTACTATTTGCTCTTAAAAATTGTTTTTGTTGCAAATAGTATATTTTTGCATCCTTAAACCAAACTTTAACAATCATGTCAGACATTGCAACAAGAGTAAAGAAGATTATTGTTGACAAACTTGGTGTAGACGAAGCTGAAGTTACTGCTGAGGCGTCATTTACAAATGACCTAGGAGCAGATTCATTGGATACGGTAGAGTTGATTATGGAATTCGAAAAGGAATTTAATATTTCCATTCCTGATGAGCAGGCAGAAACCATTACAACTGTTGGTCAGGCAGTTTCTTATTTGGAAGAACATTCCAAGTAATTAGGTGTCCAACCTAATTTTCACCCATTTCATATGGAATTAAAAAGAGTTGTTGTTACTGGGATCGGTGCCATCACGCCCATTGGAAATACTGCTGCAGATTACTGGAGTGGTCTTTTAAATGGAATATCTGGTGCGGGACCTATCTCTCTTTTTGATGCTTCAAAATTCAAAACCCGCTTTGCCTGTGAAATAAAAGGGTTCGATCCTGTAGAGTACCTCGATAAAAAAGAGGCCAGGAAGCTCGACCGTTTTACTCAACTTGCAATCGTTGCAAGTGATGAGGCCATCAAAAATGCGGGCATCAGCAAAGAAACCATTGATCCCGATCGGGCTGGCGTTATTTTTTCCAGTGGAATTGGAGGGTTAATCACTTTCCAAGAAGAAGTAATGAATTATGCAAAAGGGGATGGCACTCCACGTTTCAACCCTTTTTTCATACCGAAAATGATTTTGGACATTGCCGCAGGCCATATCTCAATCAGACATGGATTTCGGGGTCCAAATTTTGCAGTTGTTAGTGCCTGTGCTTCCTCTACACACGCCCTTATAGAAGCCTTTCATTATATCCGCCTGGGTAAGGCAGATGTGATGGTTGCTGGCGGAAGTGAAGCTGTT
>CANJEF010000160.1 GCA_947472965.1 Sphingobacteriales bacterium | reverse complement strand
GGTTAGAGCGTTGGATTCATAACCCAAAGGCCATGGGTTCAACTCCCATCCCCGCTACATGAAAATCAAGGACTTACGTTAAATCGTGGGTCCTTTGTTCTTTCTGCGTGAGGTTTTTTACTTTTACCCATGTAACAAGTTATTTATGGAAATACAAAATAGTTCAACTCAAGATTTAGATTTCATAATTGAGTTATACAGGTCCGCTACAGCATATCAAAAAGAAAGGTTCATTAGTCATTGGCCGGAGTTTGATAGACAAATGGTTATTGATGAAATTTTAGATAATAAACAATGGAAGATGATCATTGATGGCGAGGTGGTATGTATTTGGGCTACTACTTTTTCCGATCCTTTAATTTGGGAAAAAAAGGATATTGATCCATCAGTTTATATTCATAGGATAACCACTAATCCTAAATTTAGAGGTAAGGGGTTAGTAAAAAAAATTGTAGAGTGGTCTAAAATCTACGCAACTGAAAATGGCAAGAATTTTGTCCGCATGGACACAGTAGGAGAGAACCATAAGCTAATTGAGCACTATACAGCTTGTGGTTTTGACTTCTTAGGTCTCTCACAATTGACTAATACGGATGAATTACCAGATCATTACCATAACGCCGTAGTTAGTTTATTTGAGTTGAAGGTGTAATTCTCTCTTCTCAACCTCAAATCCGTTGTAATTTAGACAGGATGTAATTATATAAAAATCAAGTAGATCTTGTAGTATCATGTTAGATAATCGTAGTGACAACTCTACAGATGAAAGGTCTCAAATGAGACATTTTGTTTTGTTACTGATGTTCTGTTAAAAACGACAACTGAAAAGCATCTAGGATACTATTGATCCTGACTATGATTATAAGGAAATAGTCAAATAATTTTTGTGAATCTTTGCTAATTTGGAAAGGAGTCAACACGCGTTAGCTCCGCATCTTGTTGGTGGTTTTTTACTTTTAAAGCACAAAAAAATTATGCATACTCATAATTCTTTCAATCAGCATACCCTTTATAGGGGTCAGTCAAAACGAGAAACCGTTGCTGATTTCAAAGTTGACAAACGAACCATTATTTAAAAAATGGCGGAATAATCGGAAACGAAATAAATAAATAAAAGAAAAAACTGTTTGCCATCAGCAAAAAGAGATAAACTTACCTGTTAAAAAAATAGCTTAAATTAGATTAGTTGTAATTTAAAAAAGCATTCAAAAAACCGTAAAGTAAACCCCGTACTTTACTAAGTGCAAGATTTTTCATGACAGAACACAATGATTTAGCTGTTCTGAAACAAAAGCGATAATAAAATAAACAAGAATTATGGCCCCAACACGTCGAATTTTTTTAGCTTCTTCTGCTTCGGTCGCCTCCGTATTATTAACCGACCCTTTGTTTGCTTTTCAACCCGTAATAAAACAAGGCGATAAGGATGATAAGTGGTACACGAAAATGCGTAGAGTAGGCCAACATAACCTAAATGAGTATGATCCCAAAATATTGGATATTGATAATTGGGTAAACTACTGGGTGGATCTAAAACTTGATACTATAATTCTTACAGCAGGAGGTTTTATTGCAATGTATCCAACAAACCTCCCCTGCCATTATAAAAGCCAGTTTTTAGGGAATAGGGACTTATTCGGTGATTACCTGAAGGCTATCAAAAAAAAGGGAATTCGTGTAATTGCCAGAATTGAAACGAATTTCCTGCACAGCGATATCTATAAAGAGTGTCCTGAATGGTTTGAAATTGATAAAGATGGTACACCTTGGAAACATTCAGAAACGCCTTGGGTTTATCGTACCTGTCTTTTTTCCAATTATCGAAATACACAGGTTCCCAAGATAATGGAGGAGATTATGTCACTTTATGAGGTGGATGGGTTCTTCACCAACAGCTGGCCGGAAGTGGAACACGCACCACGTCGCTGCAGTTGCAAGAATTGCCAAAGTCTGGGCAATTTATCAATAACACAACTATCAGAAAAAGCGATGGAAAGGACAAGGGAAACTATCATGTTACTAAATGAAGTAGTGAAAAAGAACCGACCAGGCATAGTATATAATGTCAATATCGCCGGTGGCATAGGGGCCATTCAAGATCTAAAAAAAGTTGGAGATCTGTCAAATTGGATAACAACTGACCACCAGGGACGTGGTGGCAATACCGCTATTTGGGATTGTGCCCAGCAGGGTCGGATTGCATATGCTGTAATGAAGGGGAAGCCCGTTACCAATGTGGTAGGAATTAAAACAGGTGCCTGGAGGCATAGTAGCAATTCAGATGAAGAAACTACTCTGTGGATGGCTCAAACAACATCAAGTGGGATGATTCCATGGTTGGTATTTCTCGGAAGTGAGTTGCCTGATAAAAGATGGATGGAAATCGGGCGAAAATACTATCAGTGGCTGGCCAAACATGAGCAGCATTTTTTTAATAAAAAGCCGCTGGCTAAACTGGGAGTTGTTTTTTCACAAAAATTGAATGAGTTGTATAAAGCACCAGGAAGAGTGCCAGGGGGGTATTGGGGAGATCCAGTTAATCTGAATGAAAGAGGAAATACAACAGATTATCTCCAAGGCATCTATTATTCTTTGCTGGAAGGAAGATTTGTTTTTGATTTCATACATGAAGATGATCTGATCCCAGCAGTATTGAATAATTACTCCGGTCTGATATTACCCAATATTGCTTTACTCAGTGATACTGCTGCAGAGAATATAAAAAAATTCGTCAATGGTGGGGGATCCGTTTTGGCCACTTTTGAAACAGGATTGTATGATGAGTTGGGTACACCGCGTAAAGAATTTGCACTTTCAGAAGTTTTTGATACGCATTTGAAACCCGGGTACAAGGGGCCAACCGGCCAGGTCTTTTATGCATCTATCGAAAGGGAGCACGAAATTTTAAAAGATTTTTCTGGCATTGATCGATTACCTGGTGGAGAATTTTTTGTACCCGTTGAAAGCTCCGGTAAGCATGTGTTAAATATCGTTCCTCCATATCCCAATGGTATTCCCGAAATGGTGTATCCATATCCCCGCAAGGAAATGGATAATTCCAACCAACAGACCGATAATCCTGCAGTAATTATAAAAGAGAAAGGTAATAGTAGGTTGATCTATTTCCCAACCGATATAGACAAGAATGTATGGACAAGAGGAAGTGTTGACCAGAGCAAATTGTTGCAAAGATCAATCAGGTGGATGATGAAAAGTAAATCACCAGTTACTGTAGAAGGAGATGGATATGTTGAAATATTTGCCTGGGAAACTGAACCTGGTTTTGCTATTCATGTCTTGAATTATAATAACCCTAACATGACAAAAGCATCGATAAGAAAAACCTATCCAATCGGAGAACAGAGGGTAACAGTTGAAGTGCCTGACGGGGTTAAGATATCAAAAGCTGCTTTGCTAAGAGCGGGTACAAACTTGAATATAAAACAAACCGGAAATCTGATTGAATTTGTTATTCCTTCTATTGACGATTTTGAAATTGCAGTCCTGTATAAGGCTTAGGAAGTTAACCAGAACTATTTTGAAAAACATATTTCACATTCCATGAATTGAAATATTGCGAATTTATCTATGATTTGGAAACAAGTAATAGATCCATTTAATAGTCTGTATTCATCGGCATTTATTTCTGTGGTGCTCAATCTTCTTGTTTTCTGAGCATTGAGCATTAAAAGAATGAAAGGGTATACAGCAAGTATGTGAACTACTTCTCTTGCTATCATTATTGCCATTACCTCTGTTTAGGCTCCAACCTCATCGCCAAATCATTGGGTCAATTTGGTCGAAAATGGGTAGCTGACTTAATCCGCAGCTATCAAACCGAATAAGCGCAGTTCATATACATGGAAAGTATTACTTTTATTGACGAAAAAAGTATAGAAAAGGCAAGAACTAGGAAAACAAGTTCATTGTTTTTCTTGGGGACTCAAAAATAGATGTATGCCAAAATGTGTTTGTATGGGTGCTAAATTAAAATGTTCCTTTGGGTCAGGCCCTAAGGACATGCTCGTACTGCCTATTGGTATGACATTGACCGCAACGACAAAGCCCATAGCTACCAGTATGGATTTTATACCCATGTTGAATGTTCCCGCTTTTGGTAATTGCACTTCTCCAGCCAACCCGATGAATTGGAAAATGGTCGGACCCGTACCAGTATTTATTCCGTCTTCATGCATCCCTCTTCCCTTGATGCCCTGGTCGCCCGTTGCCAAAAAACTCAAAATAGGTGGTAACCCCGCTATGCTTGAGACAAGTAAAACGATGTGTATCTGGGTCGGGTCTATTACCGTGGATAATCCTGGATTGACCACGGTGAAGGCGACGTAATTAAAAAAAAGATATACCACCTATTTGAAAGAAGTTTTCCTAAAAAGATCATTCGGTAATTTTTTGTGAAAGAGCTCGCTCAAAAATACTCTCCATAAAGCAGGTTATAAGTGTATGTAAAATTTTACAAGCGCTTTAAAAGTTGAACTGACTATATTGGATTTCCAAGAACACAG
>CANJEF010000159.1 GCA_947472965.1 Sphingobacteriales bacterium | reverse complement strand
TAGCGTGATCAGGAGAATTGAAAGGGCAAGAAAAGAAGGGATTGATATTGCTGCAAATATGTACACGTATATAGCTGGTGCAACAGGCATGACAGCCGGTATGCCGCCTTCATTGCAAGATGGTGGTTTCGGAAAATTATGGGAACGCCTTCAAAACCCAACCATTAGAAAAAAAATGATCAAGGCAATGAAAACAAATGCCACCGATTGGGAAAATCTATATTATGGAGCTGGTTCTCCTGAAAGGGTATTACTGCTTGGCTTTAGAAAAAACTCGCTTTCCAAATTCATCGGGAAAAATCTGGCTGAAGCTGCAAAAATGATGAACACCACCCCTGAAGATGCCGCGATTGACTTGATCATAGAAGACAGCAGCAGGGTTGAAGTGGCTTATTTTATGATGGATGAAGAGAATGTAAAAAAACAAATTGCACTACCATGGGTAAGCTTTGGCTCTGATGCAGGATCCATGGCAACTGAAGGGAATTTTCTCAAACAAAGCACCCATCCCCGAGCATACGGAAACTTTGCCAGGGTCATAGGCCACTATGTTCGTGATGAAAAAGTGCTTTCGCTTGAAAAAGCAATCCAAAAATTATCCAATGTCGCTGCACATAGTCTTAACATCACCAAAAGAGGAGAATTGAAAATTGGAAATTTTGCAGATGTGATTGTATTTGATCCAGCCAAAGTACAAGACAATGCAACGTTTGAAAAACCACACCAATATGCTACTGGCATGTTGCATGTGCTGGTGAATGGTGTGCAGGTGCTTAAAAATGGAGAACATACAAATGCCAAGCCAGGAAGATTTGTAAAAGGAGCAGGCGCCAAGCCCTTGTAATAATATATAAAAGATGAAGGATTGTATTTAATTTGCGGGTATAATACAAGATCATCTTTCCATGGAATTTTTACGTGCCGAAAACATAAGCAGAAAAGAGCAATCCGGCACCGCATTGCACAAAATCAGTTTTTACATTGAGCAACATAAAAAAACGGCCATCATTGGGGAAACGGGATCAGGTAAAAGCACCTTACTGAAAATCATTTCCGGCCACTCACAACCTGAAACTGGTAGGGTTTATTACCAAGGGGAACGGGTGTGGGGACCAAACGAACAATTAATTCCAGGTCATCCCGGTATTGCATACCTATCACAACATTTTGAACTTCGCAACAACTATCGCGTTCATGAAATTCTCGAGTACGCAAATCAAATGAGTGACGAAGAAGCCGAAAAAATATTTAAGGTTTGCCAAGTATATCATTTGCTAAATAGAAAAACAGATCAGCTATCTGGTGGTGAGAAACAAAGGATAGCACTATCGAAATTATTGGTAGGGGCACCAAGCCTATTATTACTGGATGAACCATTCTCCAATCTTGACATGCCCCATAAAAAAATCATTCGCAGCGTTTTGCAAAGTATCAGCGATGATCTTGGCACAACCTGTATGCTTATTTCCCATGATCCGGAAGATTTTCTTCCATGGGCTGATCGCTTAATTGTGCTGAAAGACGGAAAAATGATTCAAGAAGGAAATACAAGAGAAGTTTACCAATATCCGATAAATGAATATGTGGCTGGAATAACAGGCACATATAATTTGATTGCATCTACTTCCATTCAACTCAGAAATAAATGGGGCTTGCCAATGGGTGGAGATGATTGCATCCTTCGTCCTGAACAAATTAAACTTTCAGAAGATTCAAATAATGGCATTGAAGCGATTGTTCGAAAAATTCAATTTCACGGTCATTACCATTCTGTTGTTGTTGAAACAAAAGAACAGCGATTAACGATGCATATTCAGCAAGATCAACTAAGTGTAGGACAAACAATAAAAATCTGTCCCTGAATTTCAACTTACTCCTCTCCGTTAAAAGGTTGTGGTATCGTCATTAAGCTTCCGTAAAAAAGTGAATTTAAAAACAGCTTGTTTGTGCCATACCATGTTCCTCTGAAATTGGGCTCATCTGCAAACATAACAACCCTTCCTGCACCTTCAGATCCTACAAGTATGGAGGCACTGCCCTTTAATTTTTTCATGGTGGTTGAATGCACGTAACCTCCAACCAATGGATCGGAGAGGTATTGTGCAACATTGTTGTATGGATTGCTGCTGTTTTGCAAAAAGGTCAGGCTATTTTTATAAACTGATAACTTCCTATTTGTAAACCCAAATCCGATTGGATGAGTTGTATCAAGATCTACCCGGAAGATAGATCCACCCAAAGACTTGGCACCTTCAATTTCTCCAGCCCTATCGAAATCTTGTCTGGCGAAAGCTTGCTTTGAGGTATCAGCTGGAACCAACTTTTCTTTTGTAAATCCATTTCTAATTGCCCACTCTGCACCACCTTTGATGGTAATCATCGTGTTACCATTTTGTACCCATGCTTTTATTTTATCAGTCGTTGATTTATCAAGTAGTGAGTATACTCCCGATACCATAATCAAGGTATTGTACCTGTTGAGATCAGCCCTGCCAATATTTAATATATCCATTTTGGTAATAGGCATGTTGATTCGCTGATCGAGCAAATGCCATATCTCACCAGCTTCAGAAGCTGCAACCCCGGTTCCAATAATCATCAATACTGCTGGTTTTTTCAATGTCCTGATATAAGAACTACCCAAGTCAACGCCTCCTGAACTATACCCCGTACCTACAGAATGTACATTGATATTTGATGATGAACTTGCCTTGCTTACAACCGCATGCAATTGATCAGCTGAAATTTTTTGTTGTTGTACCGAAATCACAATGCTGCCATAACCAAACTTGACTTCTTTACCATTAACATTGCTTGTAAACGGACGAAATGCCGTTTGAAGTATCACACCTGAACTTTGCAATTCATAAATAAACTTATGTATGTTATAATCGGTATTGCTGATCAAATAGGCATAATTGCTTTTTACAACAGCATCGGTTGATACCACTGGAATTGATTCCAATTTTCTACCTGGATTGATAGCCGCCTTCAATTCAGTATAAGGCAAGCCATATGCATGAATCAAACTCCACACTGATGCATCATAAAAAGAACTATCCTTGTAAGTGATTTGATTTTCAAAGATGGTACGCACCATAATGTTGTTGTCCTGCAGTGTTGGCACATAATAATTCTTGCTATTGGGAACTTCATAGACATCAATCCTATGCAACAATAATTTCTCAATAAATGCATTGGTTCTTGTTGCATCATTGGGGTCTCCAAAAACATATCCCTTTACCAGCGACTTCATCGCTTGTTCTTTTGAAACACTGAAGAATTCCTTGCGCATTTGCAACAAAGAAGCCTTCTCTGCAATAGATGCCCTAACAATGGCAAGTGAGCCAGTAAATTGGTTTCTGATCGTGAATGCAAATGTCAGTGGTATCGTAGGCGTTTCCTGCAAATGCCCCCTGCTACTGGCTTGTTCAAAAAGAAAACCGGCACCACCATAAAAATTGATATAACTGCTTCCGTAACCGGGATACAATTTATCGTATGCCTCTTTGGTAAAATACATCGATCCAATTTTGTCCGTTGCCTTGGTGAAATATTCTGCATATTTCGGATAGATGGTCTTGTAGAGATAATTTGGAATTAAAGGATTATTACTCGCCTCTTCGCCTGGATCAAAATAAAAAGTGGAGTTCGTTCCCATCTCATGGTGATCTGTTTGAACATATGGTCTCCACTTATGAAAAAAGTTTACCCTGTTTTTTGTTTCAGGAAAGGTTGCAAGGAACCAATCCCTATTAAGGTCGAACCAATAATGATTGAATCTTCCACCCGGCCATATTTCAGTATGCTCTCTATCCAGCGGATCAGCAACAGGTGGTGTACCCTTGTGCATGTTGGCCCAATGAGTATGCCTGTCGCGCCCATCAGGGTTAATGACCGGATCCATTAAAATCACCATATTATCAAGCCAATTCAACGTTTCAGGATTTTCAGAAGCCGTGATATAATAGGCTGTCAACATAGCCGCTTCACTTGATGAAGGTTCATTTCCATGTACATTATACGCAAGATGAATGACCAAGGGTACATTTTGTGTTGCACCAGATGCTTGTCCCGCCAAATGCGCTTTCCTTATTTCCTCAATTTTTTCATGGTTATTTTTCGAAGTGAAGACTGCTGCGATTTGGGTTCGCAGCTCGAATGTTTTACCAATTTCTTCAACACTCACGCGATCAGACAACCGATCGAGCTCCTTGAAATACTCTACCAGTCTATCATGCCGGGTATGCTGTTCTCCTATTTCATAACCCAAAAACTGTGCAGGGGTTGGAATAGATGGATTAAACTTGCCTGTATTGGGGTAGAAATATGCTTCTTGCGCAATCAAATTATTGAGAGAAATTAATACTGCGACGATTATTGATATTTTCTTAAGCATAAAAATAATTTATTGGATAAAACTAGTGATTCATAAAATGAAAGCCAACAAAAAGAGCTGGTATTTTGAGGTTGACTGCAATTAGTTGAAATGATGAACACAGGGTGCCATTTATTAATCAAACCAACTGGTTAATCTG
>CANJEF010000158.1 GCA_947472965.1 Sphingobacteriales bacterium | reverse complement strand
TGTTTCATCCCGATATCGAGCGAAGCGAGATTATCGGGAAGGGGAGTCTTGTAAACCAATGTAAGGATTAACTACTTAACCTGTAAACTCTTTTTAGGACGAGTCAATTAGACTCCCCTCCTGGACAGGAGGGGTGGCGCCAAGGAGGAGAGCGAAGCGATCCGACATTGGTGCCGGGGTGGTGGATTTGGGTTGTCGGTTTTGGGTTATCGGTTATGAGTTGACAGTTTAGAGTTTAGGGTTTAGAGTTTAGAAATAAGCACCTTGAATCTTAATACCAAGGGATGTTTAGATATTTAGAAATCACCAGTAAACTCTAAACCCTAAACTCTAAACCCTAACCACCACCCCGGCTGTCCAGGAGGGGAGTCTTTTGTCTCGTCCTAAAAAAGTTTATATTTTTAATTACTAGTTCTGACATCTGTTTACATAATTCCCCTCCTGGACAGGAGGGGAATCTTGATTTTTAATATTAGAAGTATTGAGACATACTCTCAAACAGTTTCAATCGTGCACCCAACATAGCCTTTATTTTGATTAACTTCAGTTCAATTTAATATCTTTGAACTAATCTTTCAGACCCTTGTTTTAAAAGTTCTCTAACACCAACAAACATGATGCAGATTGAACCAGGCGCGTTGTTAAAAAATATCGATACCCCTGCCGACTTAAAAAAAATCGGCAAGGAACAGCTTCATAAAGTCTGTGATGAACTGCGTCAATATATCATCGATGTGGTGAGCGTTCATGGTGGTCATTTTGCTGCAAGCCTCGGAGTTGTAGAACTAAGCGTAGCCCTTCATTATATATACAACACGCCATACGATCAATTGGTATGGGATGTTGGTCACCAAGCCTACGGCCATAAGATTCTCACCGGAAGAAGAGATGATTTTCATACCAACAGAAAATACGGTGGTCTTAGTGGCTTCCCTAAAAGAAGTGAAAGCGAATATGATACTTTTGGCGTTGGGCATTCCTCCACCTCCATCTCAGCAGCACTGGGCATGGCCATGGCAGCTAAGTACAAAGGCGAAACCAACCGCAAATCGATTGCTGTTATTGGAGATGGATCTATGACAGCAGGCATGGCATTTGAAGCAATGAACCATGCTGGAGTGGCAGATGCTGATGTGCTGATCATATTGAACGATAACTGCATGAGCATCGACCCGAATGTAGGTGCACTGAAAGAATACCTCACAGACATCACCACGTCTCACACATATAATAAAATAAAAGATGATATCTGGAACCTGCTAGGCAAACTCCCCAGGGGTGGCAATTTCACCAGGGAAGTGGCCAGCAAACTAGAACACAGCATCAAAGGATTCATCAACAGCAGAAGCAACCTCTTTGAATCCATGAAGATTCGCTATTTCGGCCCAATCGATGGACATAATATTTCAAAGTTGGTTGATACCCTTGATGACCTAAAAGACATTCCCGGGCCCAAGCTCCTGCACATCATCACCACCAAAGGAAAAGGATATGCCCTGGCAGAAAAAGACCAAACCAAATGGCATGCACCCGGACTCTTCGACAAGGTAACAGGTGAGATTTACAAAAAAACATTCGATACACCACAAGCTCCAAAATACCAGGATGTTTTTGGTAAAACCATTCTTGAACTCGCAGAAAAAAACAAAAATATCTTTGGCATCACACCAGCCATGCCTTCAGGATCATCCTTAAAAATTATGATGGATGCCATGCCCCACAGAGCCATTGATGTTGGCATCTGCGAACAACATGCCGTAACATTAAGTGCCGGAATGGCTACCCAGGGCTTAAAGGTTTTCTGTAATATCTATTCCTCTTTCATGCAACGCGCCTACGACCAAGTGGTGCATGATGTGGCGATACAAAATTTACCGGTTGTGTTTTGTTTGGACAGGGCAGGACTTGTTGGTGATGATGGGCCCACCCACCATGGCGTGTATGATATTGCGTTCATGCGATGTATCCCGAACATGATTGTAAGTTCTCCGATGAACGAATCAGAATTGAGAAACCTGATGTTCACATCTCAGCTGGAGTCAACCAAAAACCCTTTTGTGATTCGCTATCCAAGGGGTGAAGGCGTAATGCCCGAGTGGAAAACGGAAATGAAGGAAATTGAAATCGGAAAAGGAAGAAAGCTGAAAGACGGAAAAGATATCGCTATACTTTCTTTTGGTCACCCAGGGAATTTTGCATCCGCTGCCATCAGAAACCTGAAGTCCGATGGCATTGAGCCAGGACACTATGATATGCGTTTTGCCAAACCACTTGATGAAGAAATGCTGCATGAGGTATTTGCCCGCTATGCCAAGATCATCACCATTGAAGATGGTACTATTGTTGGAGGCATCGGTTCAGCCATATTGGAATTCATGTCACAACATGGATACAAAGCTGAGGTCAAGATGCTTGGAATTCCTGACAGGATTGTAGAACACGGATCACAAAAGGAATTGCACCATGAATGTCATTATGATGCGGCTGCCATTGCCGAAACAGCAAGGGAAATGATGAAGGAATCTGTGAATGTTATGCAATAAACTCTTCAGGGAGATCTTCAGGCCTGTTTTCATTGAACTCAATGATGAAATTATTACGGCCTTCGCCAATAATAATTCCCAGGTAGCTTTGTTGTATTAATTCAAGGATCGTAAGGAAGAAGAAAATCGCCTGAAGCCTGTCTTGGCAAACATCAAATAATTTCTCAAAAGACATTGTCTTTTCATTGCGGCTTGCATTGAGCACATACTCCCTGCTCTCCTCCATGGTATAATTATAGCGATAAACAACGTGTTGTGGCTTATTCTGCCTGTCGTGCAAACGTTGCATCACCTTTTCAAACACCTTCATCAACTTGAACAACGATACAGACTGAATCTCAGTTCCTTCAGATGCCTCTTCACCAACAGCCTGCAAGTCGGTATTCAGGTTGCCCCTTTTTACCATGAACATTCGCTGCTGTTCCAATTCAACGAGTTTTTGTGAAGCCTCTTTGAACTTTTTGTATTCAAGTATCTTATCAATCAATTCTTGTCGTGGATCAATTTCATTGCCTTGCTCATCAATCTCTTTTCGTGGAAGCAACATCTTTGCCTTGATGCGCATTAATGTTGAGATGAAAAGGATGAATTCGCTGCTCAGCTCAATATTATGCTCTTCAGAATGCCTGATAAAATACAAGAAATCATCAATGATTTTCTTGATCGGAATATTATAAATATCCAATTCGTCTCTTTCTATGAAAAAAAGAAGCAGGTCAAATGGACCTTCGAATTGGGGTAATTTTATTTGATAAGAAGAAGTATTCAATGTTGATTTTTTAGAGGCTGTAAGGCGACAAATATATGCAATACAATGAAAAGTTAATAGAGCATTTTCAATAATTTGGCGACCTTTGCGAAGCATGAAATCAAACACATTCATCAAGTGGGCACTTTTTACTTTACTATGTCTAATATGGGGCAGCTCCTTCATCCTCATGAAAGAAGGCCTCAAGGGACTGAGCGCCTACCAGGTCGCTTCCCTTCGAATATTGAGTGCTGGACTGGTACTGAGTCCTTTTTTATTAAAAGCAGTCCGGGAAACGCCTAAAAAGCTCATTTGGCCCATTGTGCTTTCAGGGTTTTTGGGGACCTTTTTCCCTGCCTATTTATTTTGTTTGGCGGAAACGGTGTTGGCCAGTTCACTGGCCGGAATATTGAACTCCACCACTCCATTTTTTACAATTATCATTGGAGCCCTGTTCTTCAAGCAAAAGAATGCCTGGGGAAAATGGCTTGGTGTGATAATAGGGTTTATAGGAATGATTCTTCCCATGATCAATCAAATGGGTTCAGTAGATTTTAGCTATTATGCTTTTTATCTGATGGTTCTAACTGCCACTATTTTATATGGATTGAATGCCAATGTAGTAAATCAATATCTGCAAGAAGCCACTCCTACCAATGTGGCTACCATTGCATTCACTTCGCTTGTAATACCAACAACATTGATTTTAGCTGGCACAGGTTTTTTCAACAACATCGATATGTCCAATACCATTTGGTTGAAGGCAACTGGGGCAAGTATGCTACTGGGTATTGCGGGAACCTGTATTGCTTCAGTTATTTTTTACATGCTCATGAAAAAAGCAGGACCCGTATTTGCATCCATGGTAACCTATGGCATTCCATTTGTGGCCATTTTCTGGGGAATCCTTGCCGGAGAGACCGTTTCAACCATCCAATTTGCGGGGTTGCTGGTTATTTTGGTTGGGGTGAGGGTGGCGAATAGATAGATGTGAGACAAAAGATGTGAGACATGAGACATAAGATGTTAGACAAAAGTTCTTTGGCTGTTACTTACATCTCACATCTTTTGTCTCACATCTTTTGTCTCACATCTTTTGTCTTACTAAACACTCATAATCTCCTTCTCTTTCGCTACCAAATGTTTCTCAATGAGTGCGATGAACTTATTGGTGATGTCTTGTATTTCTTTTTCGCCATCTGTGGCGATGTCCTCGCTCAAGCCATTTTTCTGAAGTCGTTTAACCCCTTCA
>CANJEF010000157.1 GCA_947472965.1 Sphingobacteriales bacterium | reverse complement strand
CCAATCATGGCCGGTGCTACCAACCACTTTCTCCGACGCCTAACTAGAGTATACAATGAAAATATACCGCCTTCTCCCCGGTTGTCTGCACGCAAGGTTAAGATGACGTATTTAAATGTAGTTTGTAGTGTGAGCGTCCAGAAGATACATGAAATACCTCCCAAAATGAGTTCTTCACTGATTACCCTGCCATTGATGATGGCACTGAAAACGTAAAGCGGGGATGTACCAATATCACCATAGATAATTCCAAGGGCAATCAATAAACCGGCACCTGTAACTTTGTTGAACTGCTTACTCACTTGAACAAGAGATTTAGATTACTTTAAAACCAAAACAAAGCTATATGAAAAAGCTTGTTGTTTTATAAAACAAACGAAAAATTAAAAGAAACTTAAAAATCAGTCAGGATTGCGAGAAAAGACAGCTCCTTCGTCAATCTTTGGGTGGGTTAACCTAATTTTAATCAACAAAAGTTATGATCATGAAAAATATACTATTCCTTACCCTCCTTTGCCTATTGCCTTGGTTGGCAGATGCACAGAAAATCACCTACTCGGTTCCCGACGAGGGGGAATTCAGGAATACAAATTTTGAAATCATTGGGAAAATGGGTGGGGATATTGCCGTTTACAAAAATTACAGAACCCGCCATGACATTTGTCTTTATGATGCCGACATGGCACTGAAAAAAAGAATTAAGATGGAATTCCTTCCTGAAAGGGTCATCAATGTTGATTTTATTTCAAACCAGGGCTTTACCTATATGATTTATCAGCACCAAAAAAGAAATATACTTTTCTTGAGCATGGTGAAGTTAAATGCTGAAGGTAAGCTGATGGCTGATCCCATTGAGCTAGACACCTCTCAAACGTCTGGACAAAACGAGAATAAGATTTATAGTGTGATCAACAGCGATGACAAGAAAAAAATTCTCATATTCAAGTTGAAGCGCCAACAAGAAAAAACCTATCAAATCACATCATTGCTTTATGACAACGAAATGAAGCTCTTGAAAAAAAGCAGTTTCAATTTACAGGTGAATGACAGGGAAGGAGTTTTCACCGATTTTCTAGTCAATAATGATGGTGATTTTGTGTTTGGAAGGTGTGGCACAACAGGAAACAAAGAATATATCAATAAACTGGATCTGGTTTTCAAAAAAGCAAATGACGACAATCCAATTCTGATTCCAATTACACTAAAAGAGCAGCTACTTGATGAAGTAAAATTGAAATTCGATAACTACAATAAGCGCATCATCACAACATCCCTGTTCTACAAACAAAAAAGAGGGAATGTTGAGGGGTTGTATACGATGATCTGGGATCACAACAGCGGCATTAAAGTTGATGAAACAAGTTTTCCATTTAACGACAGTTTAAGAGTAGATGCAAGAGGGGATAATGGGTCTTTGAGATCAGCATTCAATGACTATTTTATCAACCATATTATTGCGGCCCAAGATGGTGGATTTTTGATTGCAATGGAGTCTTACTCAACTACCTCAAAAACAAACCCCTGGAACAGGTTTGACTATCTCTATGGCAATCGTTTTTTTTATCCATATGACCTTGGCTATTATAGCCCCCTAAACCGCATGAATTATGGGTTTTATGATCCCTTCAACCGTTTTGGCCAAAATAACCTGGTGAGATACAATGCAGAAAACGTCATGGTTTTTTTCTTCAATGCTGATGGAAAGCTCAACTGGAGCAATACTATCAGAAAAAGTCAGTATGAAGACAACACAGACTCATATATATCCTATCAACTCTTTAATACAGGCAGTGAACTTAGGTTTCTATTCAACCAAAGGGAAAAAAGAGCACTTTTATTAAACAGCGCAACAATAGATGGAGATGGCCGTTTGAAAAGACAGCCCACATTAAAAAACCTCAACAGGGAATATGATTTCATGCCAAAATTTGGAAAACAAGTAGGCCTAAGACAATTCATTCTGCCATGCATGTACAAAAGCTATATTTGCTTTGCAAAAGTTGAATTTTGATACCTGCTGAATGATAAATCTTTTTAGACATAGCAATCCCATATCATTATTACTACTTGTAATCCTGGCATCTTTTTCTCATTTTTTTTTCCCCTTTTCAACCCTGAAATTAGAATTGCCTCAACATGCCACCATGTTTTCGTCGCAATTCAATAATTTATTCGGAAACTTTTTTTTAACACCCTCATTGGGG
This sequence comes from Sphingobacteriales bacterium, assembly GCA_947472965.1. The sequence goes on along the minus strand of CANJEF010000157.1, from coordinate 2,357 downwards.
AATGGACTAATTTCAACGATCGTCATTCTTGTTGAAGCTTTTGGCTTAAATAAGATTTTAAGTAATCTGAGGCTATTTGAAAAAAGCGGATTCATCCCATCATTATGCTTTGTAGCCCTTACAAATCTTGTCCCCTTTCCTTATCAAGCTGAGATGCTTTTTGTGAATGGTGCATTAATACTATCACTCAGTTATATCATTTCTTCTTTCAAAAAAGAAAAAGCAAATGGGACAATCCTATTGGCCGGATTTTTTGCCGGCGTTGCGGCAGGCTTCAATAATAATTTGCTCTTTTTTATTTGGCTAACGATTTCTCTATTTGCCATGCGCACAGTCTCTATAAGAGAGTGGCTGATATCAACTATTGGATTTCTATTGCCTTACTACTTCATGATTTCGATATTATATCTTACCAATAAAATTGATACATCCTTGATTTTACAAATCCCAATGATCAATATGGGTATGCCAACCCTAGATACCATTGCATTGCTTCGTTATTCTAGTTTCATGGGGATTGGAGCGATTGGTGTAATCAAATCAGGTCAGGCATTGGGAAAGATGCTTATTCATGCACGAAAAACCATCACCGTTACTTACCAATTATTCTTTGTTACCCTCATTTCCTGCTTAATCTCCTTACAACTTTCTCCATACAATCTTTTCATGATGACCGTGCCAGTCAGCATCCTGATAACACCCCTTTTTACCAACTATAAAAAACCATTTATTCCAAATCTGGTGCTGGTTTTCTTGATTGTACTATCGATGCTGCGTTAAAGTACAATTCAAAGTCCCCACATTGCCCGAAAGGTTATAAATTTGCAACAAATTGTATTAGATGAAATTTGGTGTTGTTATATTCCCCGGTTCCAATTGCGATCAGGACATGGTTGGAGCCCTCAGAGACGACCTTGGCCAGGAAGTTATTGAGTTATGGCACAAGGACAATGACCTTTCTGCGTTTTCTACAGATGATTGTATTGTATTGCCAGGTGGCTTTTCCTTTGGCGACTATCTGAGATGCGGTGCAATTGCAAGATTCAGTCCAATGATGCAACAAACAATAGCATTTGCAAATCGCGGAGGCAAGGTTTTCGGAGTATGCAATGGATTTCAGATTCTCTGCGAATCCGGATTGCTTCCAGGTGTATTATTGAAAAATGCGAATCAACAATTTATTTGCAAAAATGTTTTTATCAAAGGGGAAGATGGGCCTGTGTTGAAAATTCCAATTGCCCATGGAGAAGGTCGTTTTCATGCTGATGAAAAAACCATTAAAGAACTCATCGAGAATAAACAAATCATATATAGATATTGCGACGAGAACGGGAACATTTCAGCGGATGCAAATCCGAATGGTGCTACCTATAATATTGCAGGCATCTGCAATAAAGAAAGAAATGTGTTTGGCATGATGCCTCACCCAGAAAGAGCATGTTCCGAAAAGCTTGCCAATACAGATGGCAGGGTTGTCTTTCAAGAACTATTTTTATCTAACATCAAGGAAACGTTCCTTGCCTAAATTATTCAGATGAAAAAAAATATACTCCTTTCGGTTTTATTAAGCAGCTTTTTATTCAATATAGCATTTTCACAAACAGGTTCTGCAAAGCAAGTAAAATGGACAACTTCTTCAAAAAAAATAGGTGATAAATTATACGAGCTGAAATTGACAGCAACCATTGCAGGAGACTTTCACTTGTACGCCCAAGATGCTGGCGTTGAAGGACCCGTGCCTACCACAATAAGCTTTACCGCAAACCCACTCTTGGTTTTGGATGGAAAAACTATTGAAATAGGAAAAAAAATAACCAAAGTAGAACAGGCTTGGGATGGGAAAGTGAATTTTTATGAAAAAACAGTAACCTTCACCCAGAAGATAAAGGGCAAAACAAAAGCCAAGACAAACATCATTGGCAAAGTGGAGTTTATGGTTTGTAATGACGAACTCTGCCTACCTCCCTCAGAATTTAATTTCAAGGTTCCTATCGGACAATAAATTTTCATACCTATTCAATGTTGAAAAAAATTCTTTTGCCTTTGATATTGCTGCTGTCTGTACTTACGCAAGCACAGGTAGTAGAAAATATAATTTGGAAGGCTTCATCAGAAAGGATTTCAGATAAAAGCTATAAGCTGATTTTCGAAACCGATAACACCGGACATTGGGACATTTATTCTCCCCTTTCATCATTCGAAGGATTGGATGCAGTAGCAATAAACTTTGCAGATAGCTCATTGTCGGTTTCAAAACCTTTGGAAGCTGAGGGGAATTCAGAAAAACTGAAAAGCATCTTGTTTGAAGGAAAAACATTTGATGTGTTCCGCGACAAAGTAAAGTTCATCGCGGTGCT
>CANJEF010000156.1 GCA_947472965.1 Sphingobacteriales bacterium | reverse complement strand
TTTCCTTTTATGTCATAAAAACCAACATTATGAGAAAATTTCTTTGCGTAATTTTTTTGGCTCTCTTGGTAGGAATGGTTGGCAATGCACAACCACTTCGCAACCAAGGCTCTAATCATGGTAATCAATTTGAACAACTTGACTACCTGCTTCCAACGCCCAATGAGTATAGAACTGCAAGTGGAGCACCTGGCCCAAAGTACTGGCAACAAAAGGCTGACTATGATATTAATGTCAGCATCGACGAAGAAAAAAATGTATTGACGGGTTCTGAAACCATTTCTTATTTCAACAACTCCCCGGATGTCTTAACCTATATCTGGATCCAGCTTGATGAAAATTTTCATCATCCGGAAAGTGATAATAATTATGACCGTCCTTCTACCATGAAGGATCGCATGACAAACCAAGACCTTGTGCAGATGAATCCCAAAGAGCACTTGAAAGGATTTGGCTTGAACATAACGGCATTAACTGATCAAATGGGTAAACCGTTGTCATACACCATTAATCACACAATGATGCGTATTGATCTTCCTGTTGCATTGAGAGCTGGACAAAAATTCAGTTTTAAGATCAATTGGAACTATAATATTCCTGATAAGCTTACGCGTTATGGTCGCGGTGGTTATGAGCATTTTGATGATGATGATAACAACCTTTACTCTATTGCTCAGTGGTATCCTCGTTTGGCGGTATACAGTGATTTCCAAGGTTGGCAAAACATGCAGTTTGCAGGTGGTTCCGAATTCTCCGTTACATTCGGAAACTTTAAAGTTAATATCAATGTTCCTGAAGACCATATCGTTGCATCCACAGGTGAGTGCCGCAATCTTCCTGCTGTATTGACTCCAGCACAATTGGCACGTTGGCAGAAGGCGCAGACCGCTACAGAGCCAGTTGAAGTTGTAACCCTGGCTGAGGCTTTGGAAAATGCCAAGGAGAAATCAAAGGGTAGGAAAACATGGATCTTTGAAGCCATGAATGTGAGGGATTTCGCTTTCAATACCTCTAGACGATTGGTTTGGGATGCATTACCGATCACCGTGGATGGAAAGAAAATCATGTGTATGAGTTTTTATGGCAAAGAAGCTTATCCGATTTACAGCAAGTATTCAACCAAGGCTGTAGCACATACAATTAAGGTTTATTCAAAATATACAATCCCTTACACCTATCCAGTGGCACAATCTGTAGAGGCTTCCATTGGAATGGAATATCCAATGCTTGCCATGAACTATGGTCGTGCTGAAAAGGATGGCTCCTACAGTGAGGCAACCAAATACGGTGCCATTGGGGTGATCATTCATGAGGTGGGACATAACTTCTTCCCAATGATTGTCAATTCAGATGAAAGACAATATTGGTGGATGGACGAAGGACTGAATACTTTTTGCCAGTTTCTTGCAGAACAGGAATTTGACAACAACTATCCTTCAAGAAGAGGGCCTGCTCATTTCATCACCGATTACATGAAGCTTCCCAAGGACATGCTGGAGCCAATCATGACCAAGGGTGACAATGTTGCCAATGTAGGATCCAACGCCTATGCTAAAGCAGCAACGGGACTGAATATCTTAAGGGAGACAATCATGGGGCGTGAATTATTTGACTTTGCCTTTGCAGAATACGCTAAGCGTTGGGCTTTCAAACACCCTACGCCAGCAGATTTGTTCAGGACACTAGAAGATGCAAGTGCCATTGATTTGGATTGGTTTTGGAGAGGTTGGTATTTTGGAACAGATCCAGTAGATATTTCACTTGATGAGGTGAAATGGTTCAAGTTGGATGCTGAAAAAAATGCCACAGCATTCATCAAGCCTGAATTTGAAAGCATCAGTAAACAAAGAAATAAGGCCGACAAGAAGATGGAATTCTATACAAACACCGATACAACCCTGCGTGATTTTTATTATTACAACAGAGGCGCTGATGTTAAAATGATGCAGGAAAATGCACAAAAACAGCAGGAAGGATCAAAGGATACTGAGAATGCTGCCAAGTGGGTTAATAAAAACATGTATGAACTTAGCTTCTCAAATAAAGGCGGGTTGGTGATGCCAATCATTGTTGAGTGGACTTTCAAAGATGGCACCAAAGAGGTTGATCGCATCCCGGTTACCATCTGGAGATTGAATGAAAAGAAAGTAAGCAAGCTTTTTGCGAAAGACAAGGAAGTCCTCTCCATTCAATTGGATCCCATGAAAGAAACTGCTGATATAAATGAAGTCAATGGCATGTGGCCTATCAAGGAAATGCCAAGTAAGTTTCAATTGTATAAAGGTTCAGCCGGCATCAGAGGGCTAGGGGCGCCAGGCAATGCCGGGGCACCAGCCAACGCAATGCAAAAGGCCAAGAAATAAATTATTGAATCCAGGAGGTTAATTCCTCTGACGAAACGAGGCCCTGTTTTCTTTTAATCTCTACTCCATTTTTGTAGAGGATGAAAGTTGGCAGGGCTTCTACTTTCATTGACTTCATTAGTTCAGTCTCTATCCCGCCATCCATATGTATAAGGGTAAGCTTGCTGCTGTTTAGTTTCATGAAATCTGCCAGAATAGGCTCCATTTTTTTACATGGGGGGCACCATTCTGCGCCAAAATCTACCAATACAAGCTTGCTGCTCTTAAGTTGCCCCTCATATGAGGCTTGACTTGTTTGTGGTGTGTTCGGGTCAACACCTTCAACTGGCTTTGTGCTTTCTTTCCAAGCTTTAATTCCACCAGTCAAGTTTGTGACATCATAACCCTTTTCACTTAAATATGCCGCAGCTGCGGAACTTCTTCCTCCACTCAAACAATAAATATAGATCGGTTTGCTTTTGTCAAGATGCGAGATCCTGTCTTCAAATTCAGCTTTATTCAACCAATTCGCCTGCAAGGAATTTTTGATGTGGCCACTTTTATATTCGTCTGATGTTCTCACATCCAACACCTGAATGTTTTTTGACTCAATGGCTTTTTGGAATTCATCCGCAGATGCCACTTTGTTTTTTTGGGCATTTGTTCCACAAGACATCAAAACTGTAAATATTCCCATCAACAAGTATCTCATAATTGAATGTTTCCATGAAATTACAAACAAATGACCATTCAAGTGGAATTGCTATAAGCGCAAATTCATGATAATTGATTTATCATAGCTGAATAAAACTTTCATGATTCTCCTTTGCAGTGATTAATTTGCCCCCTATGTTGGATGGCAAATTGGTCATGTTTGAAAATAGACTCAAAAAGGTTTATCGAATCCTGGGGAAGCAAGCCGCAAGGGAAGCTGTATTTTGTTATCGGTTATACGACCGGGACTTGCCTGAATTCCCCTTGATCATTGATCTTTATGAACAGGAAGTACTTGTAACAGAGTATAGAAGTAGTCATAATTTAACTCCCGAGGAATACACAGAATGGTTGGATAAAAGTGTTGAGGTGATTAAATCTGTGTTGGGCAAATCAGAGGAACAAATTCATTTGAAAGAACGAAAAAGAAAGGAGGGGAGGAATGACCAATACCAGAAGACCGACGATCAGCAAGCCTTTTTTGAAGTAAGGGAAGGGGGACTAAAATTTTATGTAAATCTGAACGACTACCTTGATACTGGTTTATTCATCGATCATCGCCTAACCAGGGCCATGGTTCGGAAAGAGGTCTTGGGCAAGAATGTATTGAACTTGTTTTGTTATACAGGTGCTTTTTCTGTTTACGCAGCAGCAGGTGGTGCATCCTCCATTATTTCAGTTGATCTCTCAAATACATACCTGGCTTGGTCTGAAAGGAACATGGAGTTAAACGAATTTATAGGGGATCAGTATTATTTTGAACGGGCTGATGTTTTGCAGTATATCGAGGAGGTTCCCAATGCATCATTTGATTTGATCGTATTGGATCCGCCAACTTTTAGCAACAGCAAATCGATGCGGGATGTTTTTGATATTCAACAGATGCATGTTGAACTGATTAATCAATGCCTGGACAAACTTACCAACGATGGAGTGCTTTATTTTAGCACCAATGCAAGAAGATTCTTTCTGGAAGAAGAATTGATTAAAGGGAAGATTGAAAACATAACCACCGCTACAACGCCCTTTGATTTTAAGGGAAAGTTACAGCGGTGGTGTTACAGGATTCTTCCTAATGCTTGATTAGGAAACGATTTCAACGATTTCTACCTCAAATATCAAATCCTTCCCAGCAAGAGAATGATTTGCATCCATGATAACAACATCATCTTTCACTTCCAATACAACCACTGGTACAGGCTGTCCGTATTGGTTTTGAAGGTTTAGTTGCATTCCTATTTCCAGTTGCATTTCTGCGGGAACATTTTCCTTTGGAAATTCAATGATGGCCTCTGGATTTGAAACGCCATATGCATTTGCTGGATCTATTTGTAAAGTCTTTTTTTCACCAACAGTCATTCCCAACACACCGGCATCAAATCCTGCTATCATTTGTCCCGCACCTACTGTAAATTCCAATGGATTTCTACCCACTGAACTGTCAAACTGTGTGCCATCCAATAATGTACCGGTATAGTGAACCCGCACTACGTCCCCTGTTTTTACTTGCATTTTTTTGTTTTTTTAAGTT
>CANJEF010000155.1 GCA_947472965.1 Sphingobacteriales bacterium | reverse complement strand
GGTTGACTTCAATGAAATCTATGGTAAGGGTAAAGGTGAGGCAGCAGCACCAGCTAAGAAGACAAGAAGAAGTGGAGCATCTAAGAAAAAGGCTGATGCCGCAAAGGAATCTTCTCCAGAATCTCCATCATCTGAAGAACAATCAGCTGAATAAAAAATGTTCATAAAATATCATAAAAAGGCAGGTCATTTGATTCTGCCTTTTTTATTTTGCACCCAAATATAAATTGATGTTAACAGCAGAAAAAAAATCTCCGCCAGCTGTATTGGTTCTTGAAGATGGAATGGTTTTTCATGGCCGTTCTTTTGGGAAAACAGGTACAACATTCGGTGAATTGTGTTTTAATACTGGCATGACAGGGTATCAGGAGGTTTTTACTGACCCGAGTTACTATGGACAGGTTTTAATAATGAATAATGTTCATACAGGTAATTATGGTGTAAAGCCAGAAGATGTTGAAAGTAATACGGTTAAAATAAAGGGACTGATTGGCAGAAACCTGGAGGAAAAATACAGCCGTATTATGGCTACAGATTCTCTTCAACAATATTTAATTGACCAAAATGTGGTTGCCATTGAAGACATTGATACTAGAGCGCTTGTAACGCATATAAGGGAGAAAGGTGCTATGAATTGCATCATATCTTCAGATAATACCGATGTCGATTCCCTGAAAAAAATATTGCAAACAGTACCTTCCATGGATGGCCTTGAATTGGCTTCAGTCGTGTCAACCAAAGAAGTATATCATCTTGGAAATCCAGATGCATCAATCAGAATTGCTGTGTTGGATTTTGGAGTAAAAAGAAATATTATTCAATGTCTGGCTGACCGAGGTGCTTATGTGCGTGTCCATCCCGCAACGACTAAAATTGATGAACTCTTGAAATTCGAACCGCATGGTTTTTTTATTTCAAATGGTCCTGGTGATCCTGCTTCCATGCAATATGCAGTTGAAACCGTAAAGGCAATTCTTGAAACAAAGAAACCGCTCTTTGGTATTTGTTTGGGACATCAACTCTTGGCATTGGCAAATGGAATTCCAACCTTTAAGATGCACCATGGTCACCGTGGATTGAATCACCCTGTTAAAAATCTAATGACAGGCTTGTGCGAGATCACTACCCAGAATCATGGATTTGCAGTTGATGCCAATGCCATGAGAAACGCTTCCAATACTGAAATAACCCATATCAACCTCAATGATGACTCAATAGAGGGAATGAGATTGAAAGATCGCCCAGCATTTTCAGTTCAATACCATCCCGAAGCAACTCCTGGTCCGCACGATAGTCGATATTTGTTTGACGATTTTATCAACATGATCAATAGTAATTAATTCTGTAATTTTATAGGATAATCCCCCTGATGAAAAAAATCTCCATCATAAATGGACCGAATCTGAATCTCCTTGGGAAAAGGGAGCCTGATGTATATGGAAGTGAGTCTTTTGATTCATATTTTCTAAGTCTACAAAAGCGCTACCCTGAAATTGAAATTGACTATTTCCAGAGTAATATTGAAGGCGAATTGATTGATGCCATTCAGAAGGCTGGATTTTCGTCCACTGGAATCATTCTTAATCCTGGTGGATATACGCATACCTCTGTAGCAATCGGTGATGCAATCGCCTCCATAACATCCCCTGTGATTGAAGTTCATATCTCCAACGTACATGCAAGAGAGGAGTTCAGAAAAATCTCTCACGTGTCTGCAAAAGCAAAAGGTACAATTTGTGGATTGGGACTCGCAGGTTATGCACTTGCTATTGATTTTCTTATCAAGGACTCTTAAATTTTAGGTGTACTCTCACGTTACATTCTTTTGACATTTCAAATTTCATAACCGAAGAATGAATTCAATTATCACCATAGTGATTTCAATTTTTTTTCTGCTAGGTATAGTACCTATTGAATCGCATGGACAGGTACTGAAAGATTATAGATTAACATCTAAAGGTGATACAATCAATAGGATTGACAAAGCTGACCGAAAACAAGGGCCATGGATCATACGATATGATGAGTTAAGGGGAGAGCCGGGTTTCGAAGAAGAGGGATATTATCTTAATGACAAGAAGGAGGGTGCTTGGAGAAAGTTTAATTTGGATGGCGACCTTATCGCAGTTGAATTATATAGATGGGGCAATCGAGATGGCAAGCAACTATATTACACTCGAAATGGGGAATTATACAGGGAAGAAAGCTGGAAAGCAATGAATCCTCTCAATCCATATGATACCATTATGGTCCCTGATCTTACCAATCCAGATCTTATGATCGAAAAAATTGTTAAGCAGGAATCTGCAGAAATACGACACGGACTTTGGCGATATTATGATCCTTCAACTGGACAAGTAGCGAAAACCGAAAAATTTGTTTATGGAAAACTTGAGGGACCCAAAACAAATATACCAACCCAACAAAATGCTGATAGTGTAAATAAAAAGGTTGCTCCAGTTGTGAAGCCCAAGCCAAAGGAAGTGGAAAAATGGGACAAGTCTAAAAAAGCTAAAATAATCAAAAAGAAATAATTGATTACTCGTTTTTCATCCATGAAACCTTCAGTGATGATAGATGTTCTTTTCCAATAATATCTTTATACAAATCAGGTCTTCTTGCTTTTATATACCTGCTTCCTCCTGCTTCTTTAATTTTATTTCTAGTAATATTTGCAGTAACAAAAGAATTCTCAAAAGATCGACATTCTGCTATGATATCTCCAAAAGGGTCTATTATCATTGAACAACCATTTTTTAATTGGTCATGATCCATCCCAATTGGATTTGAAAATATTGCATATATGGCATTGTCGTATGCCCTTGCTGGCAACCATTTCATCAACCATTCTCTGCCTTTAGGTCCATCAAATTCAGCTCTCAATTTTTCTGCATTTTCTACTTTGTTTTCCCATAAAGCTGGTTCAACAAATCCTGCACCAGGTCTCGAAGAGGGAGTACACATTGTTACATGAGGCATAAAAATAATTTCTGCTCCCAGTAATTTGGTTGCTCTTACATTTTCAATAATATTATTATCATAACATATCAAAATACTGCAATTCCAATCATGCAATTTAAATAAACAGTATTCATTTCCAGGTAAAATATTTGGATTGATGAAAGGGTGTAATTTTCTATATTTAGCAACAAGACCATTTTTATCTACACATACATAGGCTTTGTAAATATGACTATCTCTGTCTTTTTCAAACAATCCAGCCAATATAATTATGTTGTGTTTATGGGCTATATCAGTAAGTGCCTTTATCGATTCGCCCTCTGGCACCAATTCTGCGATTGTTAATAGTTTTTCTCTTGAGATGCTAGACGCAAATGTATAGCCTGTTATGGAGCATTCATGAAATGCAATTACGTTAGAACCTTCAGCCGCAGCTTTAGATGCTAGTTCATTTATAATCGACAAGTTGTATGCTTTGTCACCGCTTTTGTTTTCAAATTGGGCAGTTGAAATTTTTATCGATTCCATACTAATAACATTTTACCTTGGAAAAGGTAATCGATTTTAATCTATTCGCACCATTGAATACTTTTAAAATTAAGCTTTTGACCTAATTACATTCAATGCGCCACCGGCCTTGAACCATTCTATCTGCTGTTCATTATAGCTATGAAAAGTCTCTATCGTATCTTTTGTGCCATCCTTGTGATTCAATACAAGCTCTAGTGATTTCCCTGGAGAAAATGTTGTTAGTCCATTTACATCAATCACATCATCTTCCAATATTTTTTCGTAATCATCTTTTTGTGCAAATGTAAGTGCAAGCATTCCTTGCTTCTTTAAGTTTGTTTCGTGAATCCTTGCAAATGATTTCACTAAAACAACAGCAACACCAAGGTGTCTTGGTTCCATTGCTGCATGTTCCCTGGAGGATCCTTCCCCATAATTTTCGTCCCCAACAACAATGCTGCCAATGTTTGCCGCTTTGTAAGCCCTTTGTGTTGCTGGCACTGGACCATATTCGCCTGTTAATTGATTTTTAACAGAGTCTGTTTTTTCATTGAAATAGTTCAAGGCACCAATTAACATGTTGTTGCTAATGTTGTCAAGATGTCCTCTAAACTTCAGCCATGGCCCTGCCATTGAAATATGATCTGTGGTACACTTTCCTTTTGCCTTGATTAATAATTTCAGTCCCTTTAAATCCTTTCCAGCCCATGCTGCAAATGGATAAAGCAATTGCAATCGTTTGCTGTCGGGCATAACGTTTATTTTAACAGTACTGCCATCCTCTGCTGGTGCCTGGTATCCAGCATCTTCAACAGCAAAGCCTCTTGAAGGAAGCTCATCACCATGCGGGGGATCTAGTTTTACTGCTTCTCCATTTTCATTTATAAGGGTATCAGTTAATGGGTTAAAGGTGAGGTCACCTGCTATAGCCAGTGCCGTCACAATTTCTGGACTCGCCACAAAAGCAAGCGTGTTTGGATTGCCATCTGCTCTTTTGGCAAAATTTCTGTTGAATGAATGAACGATGGTATTTCTCTCTTGCTTTTCAGAACCCATGCGATCCCACATGCCTATACAAGGCCCGCATGCATTTGCGAAAACGGTTGCCCCAATCTTGGCAAAAGTGTCAAGAAATCCATCACGCTCAATTGTAT
>CANJEF010000154.1 GCA_947472965.1 Sphingobacteriales bacterium | reverse complement strand
TGTTATCATTGTGGTGGGGCACATCCTGAATATTGTAGTGCAGTGGTGGGGGCTAATTTAAGAGAGGATGCCACATTAGTTATTGCAGAAAAGGAATTAATATGGAAGGATAAGGGATTGGCCACTGAACTTATTGAAGTGACACCTGGAACAACCAGTTATGCTGTTCGTTATCCATTGAGAGCAGGCGTTGAAAGTTATAGTTTGAATGGAAAGCACGTTTCAATTCCAATGGGTATGCATAAAGATTATGATGCTGGGGTGGTAGGTCTAGTCAATTATCCCAATTTTTGGATGGATGCAGTAAGTGATTACTGTTGGATCATGCGCATCATTCCGGTTTCAGCATCTATAACTGATGTGCAGTTTTATTGGCTGGTTGATGAACACGCGGAGGAGGGAAAAGATTTTGATGTAGATGTGTTGACAAAATTTTGGGAAGTAACCGGCGATCAGGATGGACAGCTATGTGAAAATAATTTCAGAGGCATTCAAACTTCCGGATATCAACCTGGCCCATATGCAGTTGTGGAAGACCAGGTGGTTAATTTTGTCGATTGGTGCGTAAAAAAATTGCGAGCAGGATCACCACAATAAAAATGATTGCTCCATTGAAAAAAAAGATTTCACCATAGGGTATATTTTGGTCAGCCAGAAAACCAGTCCAATAATTTCCAGCAATGGCCCCCAGGCCATAATACGCAGCATAAAGAAGTGACTGTCCTGTTGCCATCCATTTTGGATCAATCATTCCGTTTACATATTCAACACAGGCAACCCAAAAAAGTGACCACGATAAACCATGAAGCAATTCAATTGGAATGGCCCATTGGGGATTATCCACCAATCCATAAAGCCATAGTCTAATAGCCAATGCCGACACTGTTATAAGCAATGTTCTTTTCATTCCCCATCGTAAGATGATTCGCGATGAGAAATAGAAAAAAGGCAATTCGCATAATCCTTGTAGTGATAGTCCATATCCTACCAGTGATGCACTAGCGCCATTCCCCTTCATGTAAAGTGAATAGAAATTCCATATCGCAGTACCTCCAATCGAAATCAGTACCACCGCACCCAAAAGAAATAACAATGATTTGTTTCCCATTAATTCCTTGGCACCTTTAAAGAGAGCAGCAGAGGAGTTTGGTAAAGGTTTGTTGACTTTCAGGAATAGGGTCAGAATAAATATACCAGCCATGCTCATCGCAGCGATTACAAAAATCATACTGATTTGCATGCCATCAATTACCTTCCCCGTGATGATGCCTGTAAATGCCCATCCAGCAGCACCTGCAAAACGAAGTGTGCCGTAAGAAAAGCTAGGATCTTCTTTTGCCAACTGCAATGAAAGGCTATCTAATACTGGCTGTATCGTGTTGTAAAAAATGGACATGACCATTGTTACCATCACCAACCAGATGAAAGTCCCATCTATTAAATAAGCCATGTAAGAAAGGGTTGCAGCAGCAGATGATAGCAGTAGAATTTTTTTATATCCAAATCTATCAGCCATCATACCATTGAATGGTTGTATTACAAACATCATAAGTGGCGTGATGCTTAAGACAAGACTGGTTTGAATACCGGTAAGTCCTTTTGACATACAGAAATCTGCCAGCACGGGAAGCCATGATGCCGTGCAACAAAATACCAGAAAATAAAGTGCACGAAGGAGAGTGGCTTTTTTCATGTAAGTATTTTTCTGATTTTATCACAACAACGATCCTGCAGCTTCATCAACCATAATGGTGCCATTGCTATGCATTTGCATGATGCTTGCCGGAAAATCAATGGTAACAGGGCCTTGAACGGCTTGCTTTACCACTGCTGCTTTTGCAACACCATTGGCTAACAACAGCACTCGTTTTGCCTGCAAAAGATATTCAAGGCCGAGGGTAATGCCTTTCTCAAGTATCATATCATTATCAAAATATTTTTGTCCTACCAAGGCCGTTAACGGATCCAAGGCTATCACATGTGATTTCAATTTGAAGTTGCTACCAGGTTCGTTGAATCCAATATGTCCGTTCATGCCAATGCCAACAATCATTAAGTCAATGCCACCTTTCATGGCAATAACATTGTCCATCTTTTCACATTCTAATTGCAGATCCACTGCCAACCCATCAAAGAGGTGAATTCTTGAAGAGGGGATATTGAGGGGGGTGAAAATACGTTCTTGAAAATCATAATGGCAACTTCCTCGCATCTCTGGGGCAACTCCAACCCATTCATCCAGTCCAATAAAAAAGAAATGGCTGGTATCTATGTTATTTGATAACGCCATTTTTACAAACTGTTCACATGTGAGTTTCGGAGAATTACCTGATGCAAAACAAATTACAGCATCAGGCTTTTCATTGAGCGTCTTAATGATTTCAGCTGCTGCAGCATTTGCTAAATCATGCTCATTTGGGTGCACCATTGTATTCATGTCGCTTTTATTTTAGGGAGTAATTTATGTATTTAAATGTTAAATGGCTGAACCTATAACATGAGGCGATTGCAGTTGATTCAAAAGAAAAGGCATGGGCTTGTTTAACCCATGCCTTTTGAAATTTATCAGATCTTTTTTTGGTTATTTTAGATTTAATAGAATTTTGTTACACCCGGAACAGCCACCTTATAAAATCCATCGGCATCTGGTAATGATTGGGGAAGGGTATCCCAGGTAAAGGCAGATGGTTGCAGGTTCAATCCGCAATTTAATGCCTTGTCCCATTCAACAACTTGTCCACTATAGGTTGCCATCCTTCCTAAGATGGAAGTCATCGTGCTTTTGGCGCCCCTTTCTGCATCCCAGAATTTATACTCACCTTTCGCAATGGCAGCAAACAGTTCATCGTGCTCGGTTTGATATGGATTGTTTTCCGCTTTTTTATCATATTGGTAAATCATGTTTCCCTTGTGGTCGCGAATATTTGCTGCATCACAGAAAATTTTCCCTTTGGTCCCAATAATTAACTCATCAACTTTTGCGGACGTGTTTTTAATATGTCTGCATTGGCTATTCAATATAGATCCATCAGCGTAGTGAAATTCAACGAAGTGGTGGTCGAATATCTCGCCATATTCTTTTTGTTTTCTTACTTCCCTTCCACCCATACCTTGTGCCTTAACAGGATAGCTGCCTTTAAACCAGTTGATAACATCTATATTATGGATATGTTGTTCGTTTATATGATCGCCGCAAAGCCAATTGAAATAATACCAGTTTCTCATTTGGAATTCCATTTCTGTTTGACCTTCTTTTCTTGGGTTAACCCATACGCCATCATTGTTCCACCAGGCTTGTGCTGAGGTTATATCCCCAATTAGGTCTTTACGCTTAAAAAGTTCGCGGTAAGAGTTTTGGTAGTGCCTTTGCAAGCCAACCACTACATTTAATTTTTTTTGTTTTGCTATTTGTGCAGCAGCGATCACCCTTTTTATACCTTCTGGATCCGTGGCTACTGGTTTTTCCATGAAGATGTGCTTGTTCTGTTTCACCGCTTCTTCAAAATGAATGGGCCTGAAACCCGGAGGTGTTGTGAGTATCACCACATCAGCCAACTCAATGGCTTTTTTATACCCATCAAATCCAACAAACTTTCTTTCTTCAGGAACATCAATCATGGCTTTGAGGTTTCCTTTTATACCGGCATCTGACATATCATCTGCCGTGATGCTTTTGTAGCAGCTATCTATGCGGTCTCTGAAGGCATCTGCCATGGCAACAAGCTTTACGTTCTGTTTGCTTAGCAGCGCCTGTGTTGCAGCACCGGTACCCCTTCCACCACATCCGATGAGGGCAATTTTTATTACATCACTGGACCCTGAGTGAAAATTGGCATTGCTGATCAATGGGGCAGCCAGGGTTGCTCCTGCAATGAGTCCGGATTGTTTTACAAATTCCCTGCGGCTTGATTGGGGGGATGGATTGGTTTTTGGCATCGTTGTTGTTTTAGTTGATTAATTACCCAGATACAATTTATAGAATTTTTCGGCTTCTTCAGCAGAAGGTTGTGTAAGTGGTTTAACAATTCTGAATCCTGCAAATGCACCATCGGTTAGCCACCACCTGCTTTTCGGTATTTGTGGGTCGCGTTTGTTCCATGTTACATCCGAAAAATGGCGATTCGTTACCCGCAAGGCTGTTGCCAAATCCATGTATGATCCCCCTCGAATGCTTCGGGGATAGCGCTTGTTTGGGAGCACGATGGGATCTAATGTAGTATCGCCTAGTTTTTTGAAATAATTTTCGTCGTATTCATCCAGGGTCCATTCAGCAACATTTCCAAGCATATCATACAAACCCCAAGGATTTGGTTTTTTTTGTCCCACCTTTTGGTATTTGTTTTTGCTGTTGTTTTTAAACCAGGCGTATTGCGCAAGGAGGGTGGCATCTTTCCCAAAAAAATAATTTCCCTTGCTACCGGCTCTGCATGCATATTCCCACTCAGCCTCGGTTGGCAGGCGAAAGAATATGCCTGTCGTTTTGTAAAGCCATCTGCAAAACATCATAGCACCGTCAACACTCATGCTGTTTACCGGAAATCCACCATCTTTTCCCATGTTCCAACTTAAGTCAATGTATTGAGCGGTTGGCCTTGTAACTGCATCTAATTTGGAACCTTGGGAAGTATTTTCATCTCGGTAAAAAATATTGAATT
>CANJEF010000153.1 GCA_947472965.1 Sphingobacteriales bacterium | reverse complement strand
TGATGTTTTTTCTTATTGTTTCTACTTTGGCAAACCCAAACGTCATAAAACTTTCACAGCCTAAGTCTGCCGGTGATACCAAGGCAAAGCAAAATGTGGTGGTATCCATTGATTCATTAAAGCAGTTTTATATTGGCACAACGCCAGTTTCATTTGATTCACTGAAGACATCGCTCCTCCCGCTGATATCCAAAGAAAAAACGGATGTTCCCACCATCGTAATCAATGCTGATAAATCTGTGGATATCGATGCTGTTGTTGGTGTGATGCGTATCGCCAAGGAGTTGGGCGCTAAGACGGTCCTTTCAGTGGAAAAACAATGAGTTCATAGCGAAGCACCACTTTTCTTGCCATAAACGATTCGGTCTTTCCCGTACATGTCTTTTTTAACAACTACATTTTCAAATTCAGATTCTTCCATTAACGACGCTACCTGGTTTGCAAATTCCGCGTGGGTTTCAAAAAACACCATACCACCTCTCGGTAGGTGGTGATTCGAAAATGCCAGAATATGTTTATAAAATTCCAGGGGGTCTTCATCTCTCACAAATAATGCAAGATGAGGTTCATGCTTTAATACAACTGCTTCCATTTCCATTTTATCTTTCACTGGGATATAGGGCGGATTGCTAACAATAATATCAAAAACGGGTAGCTGTTCATTTGCTTGCGGGTTTTGGATATCGTATTTATATAGGTGGATATCTGCATTTAATTTTTTAGAATTGATTGCAGCCACTTCCAGCGCAGCTTCGCTGATGTCAAGTCCCCACACTTCTATCTGTGGAAATATTTTTTTGAGGGCTATGGAAATACATGCACTACCAGTGCCTATATCAACTAACAACATCTTGTCTGTTGATTCTACGGTATTTTTGAAAATATGTTGCACCAAGCCAACCAGCTCTTCTGTTTCAGGTCTTGGAATCAATACCCTTTCATCTACAAAAAAAGGCATCCCCATAAACCAAGCTGTTGATGTTACATATTGTATGGGCCTCCCATTTAAAAGTTCTGTAATATATTGTTCAAGTTTATTTTCTTGTAATTCACTCAACTCATCATCTTCATGCACGAGCATTCCTGATCGGGTCATTCCAGTCAAGTCTTCTATCACCCAATCTGCTATTGATTTGGCTTCCCTGCTTTCATACAGGGAATGAACAGATTTAAGAACATCTTGGTGGGCTTGCTTTATTCTCACATCCAAATGTAAATCATTTAACTTTGCTTCTACTCTGCCTGCGGGTTGTTGAACGTGAGGAATTATTTTTTTACATTATTTTATAAATGAATTGATTTGAGCCTGTAAAGTATGCAAGTCAATTTCGATTCGTATCATTATAAATGGGGACAATGACCGATTTGGATTATTTTAATACCATTGAGAAGCAAAGCAATGCGTCGTTTTCAGATCGGGGTAGTAAATTTATTGCCAATGCATTTCCCGTCGGTTCCATTGAGGAGTTTAAAGCCATTTTACAACAAGTTAAAAAAGAACATCCTAAAGCCTCCCATTTCTGCTTCGCATATCGAATCGGGGCTAACGGACAAACATTTAGGGTTTCTGATGCAGGTGAGCCTTCTGGATCTGCCGGGCGGCCAATATTGGGACAGATTGATACCAAAGAGTTAACCAATATTTGCGTAATCGTATTGCGCTATTTCGGGGGAACTTTGTTGGGTATTCCAGGGCTCATTAATGCATACAAGAGTGCTGCATCAATGGCGCTTCAACTGACACCGATTATACGAAAGCAGATTGAGTTCTTATATGAAGTTCATTTTGATTATACAATTTCAAACGAAGTGTTGAAGGTTTTCAGACAATTTAATTGTGCCATTCACAAACAGGATATGCAATTGTTTTGCATCTATGAAGTTGGAATTCCAAAGGTAAGTGAGTCAGAATGTGTTTTTGCTTTACTGGAAATATATGGGTGTACTGCAAATAAAAAAGCGACCGGATAATTCCAGGTCGCTTCTAAAATACTTTTTTGACGAATATTATACTTGTCCCATTTCTTCTTCCACAAGAATTCTTCCGCAGTTTTCACATACGACGATTTTTTTGTGTTGGCGAATTTCACTTTGACGTTGGGGTGGTATTGAATTAAAACATCCGCCACAGGCATCTCTCACTACAGTTACAACAGCCAATCCGTTGCGGAAGTTGTTTCTAATTCTGTCGAATGAAGCAAGTAACCTTGGGTCTGCTGCCACTCTTGCTTTTTCAGCAAAGGCCTTATATTCTTTTTCTTCTTTGTCTGTTTCTGCAATTATTTTATCCAACTCGCCTTTCTTAACTTTTAAGTTGGCTTCCTTATTTGCAATATTCTTTTTGGCAGCATCCAACACCCTTGCCTTATCTGCAATTTCTTCATTGGCATCCTTGATATGTCTTTCTGCCAACTTCACTTCAAGTGTTTGAGATTCGATCTCTTTGTTGATGGCTTCGAATTCACGGTTGTTTTTTACATTATCACTTTGCTTCTCATATTTATTGATGAGGTCTTGAGAAGTTACCATGATTTTTTTCTTCTGCTCAATGAATTCATTGATGCCGTTGATTTCCTCTTCAATTCGGGTTTCCCTTGCATGAAGTCCTAGGATTTCATCCTCGAGGTCTGCAACCTCTATAGGCAATTCTCCTTTCAGGATTCGAATTTCATCGAGCTTGCTTTCAACCTTCTGGAGGTTGAGCAGTGCTGAAAGCTTTTCTTCAACTGAGTATTCTTTTGCGGTAGCCATAATAGTTATAAAAGGTAATGAACGGGATTGGTTTTAATAGCTGTTTTAAGGACGGCAAAGTTAGGGAATTTTTCTGTAACCAGCCTGATTATCAAGTCTGAAGTGTATTGTTCACTCTCATAATGTCCAAAATCTGCCAGGAGCATTTGATGTCCGGGAACAAAAAAGTCGTGGTATGACAAGTCCGCTGTCAAATAGGCATCTGCGTTTTCCCCTAATGCATTATTAATCAATGATTTGCCTGCGCCACCGCACAAGGCCACCTTTGATATTTCCTTTTTTTCAATGCTATTGTGGCGAATCACTGTTGATCCAAAAATAGACCTGACCTTCTCAAGGAATATCTTGCCTGGCATTGGATTGGTTAATTTGCCAATGGCTCCGGCCCCAATTTCTTTAAAGGAATTTTCAAGTGCCAACACATCAAAAGCTACAGTTTCATAAGGATGGAAGCTCCTAAGTGCTTCAATTACTTTTCCTTTGAGGTGCATTGGGAATAAAATTTCAAGCTTTTCCTCGGTTTCTGTGTGGCGTTCCCCAACATGCCCTATCCATGGCTTTGCGCCAATATCAGCTTTGAAAGTTCCAATACCCTCTGTGGTAAAACTACATTCGGAATAATGACCAATGGAACCGCCACCGGCTCTGAAGATGGCATCCCGTACTGCGGCAGTATGGGATTTGGGGACATACGTAATCAGTTTTTGGTGTGAGTGGTGAAGCGGGCTTAACACTTCCAGATCATGCAGGTCCAGCCTGGCCGCAATCTCTCCGTTAACACCCCATAACACATTGTCCAAATTGGTGTGAATTGCATATACCGCAATATCAGCTCGAATCGCTTTGATTAGCATTTGCGACACCGGGTCGGTATAGCTAAGGCGCTTGATGGGTTTGAATACCGGCGGGTGATGGACAATAATCAACTGTGCGTTTAAACTGATGGCCTCATCCAACACCGCATCAGTCAGATCAAGTGAAACAATGGTTTTTTCAATCGACTGTTCAGGATTCCCATATAACAGGCCACTGTTGTCATACCCCTCCTGTAAATTGAGTGGAGCAACAGTTTCCAAAAAGTTAATTATATCCTTTAGTTTTTGCATTTATTTCTTTGTTTGTGCGAATTGAAATTACTTTACTTTTCATCTTCAATACCACCATGCAAAGATATCTCATTGTGTTCTTCTTTCATCTCTGCTTTTCAGCAAACAGCCAGCCCATTGAACAAGATTGGGAAAACTATATTCTTTCAATTGACAGCAAGCCAGTTTCAATTAATGTTGACCTGGGATTAGGCTCAATTGCACCAATAAAAGAAAGAAGTTATGTAGTTATAGTCAGGACAAAAATAATCAATCCAGATACCCGGGGGATGCCTTATCCTGAGGAAGATGAAGTGTTTCTTCAAATGGAAGATACCTTGCTTTCAAGCCTCGCCAGTTCGATAGGAGCAGTATTTGCCGGAAGATTCACCCAAAGGGGCATAAGAGAGTTTTATTATTATGCACCAGATACCGTAGGATACGATATGGCTGTGAGGTATGGGATGAAAAAATTCCCTCAATATGAATGGTTGAGTAAGGGCAAAAAAGATGCTAGCTGGGAGAACTATTTCGCCGTATTATATCCTTCTGTAATGGAACTCTTGAAAATAAAAAGCAAAAGGCAAATTGAAGTGCTCAAAAAGAACGGACAACTTGATTCAAAGATATTACCACTTGTTCACACATTTTTATTTTCAGATAACAATGGCCGTGAAAAATTTCTTCGAAACATTCCTTTTCAGGGCTTTGAAATACTGTCAATGCCACCAACGGCTGAGTCAGGATCTGGAAAATTTGTTCTCATTCTAAAGAGGTTAGCTGAAATCAGCCCCGGATGGATTGATCAATTTTTGATACCACTGGCCAATGCGGCACAGGTGAATGGCGGGAAATATCTCGAATGGAC
>CANJEF010000152.1 GCA_947472965.1 Sphingobacteriales bacterium | reverse complement strand
TCGGCACTATTGCCGTTTTCTTTCAAATCTGAAAATCTCGGTAAATAAGCCTTTGTTATTTATTTGTTTTACTGATTTCACCTGTAAGGTATTGCAATGTATATCCAGCTACCAGCGCCCTGTATTGTGCATTGATGAAGCGGTCTTGGGCTTCTATCAAACTCAGTTGTGCTTGTCGTAATTCTATCGCATTACTTTGTAGCTTTTTAAACCTCTCTGTGGAAATGAAATTGTTTTCTTCTGCAAATTTCACATTCTTCTCTTCCATCTTTGATACCGTTATTGCATTTTGATATTCCTGATATGCAATAAAAAGATCTCTCTTTAAAGTGGTTCTTAATAATTCGATTTGTAGATCTTGTTGAGTAATCAATACCTTGTTTACTTTTGCTTGCGTTCTATTGATATTGCTGTTGAATAATGGTATTCCAAGTCCGATGCCAATATTTGGTCCAAAAGTCTGGTTTGTCAAGAAAAACCCAGCACCGGCTCTAGACTTATTTAAAGTTGTAACAGAACTCACTGTAGCCGTAGGTATGCGTTGTGAATTGATTATCTTTTTTTCAATTAGCAAGTTTATCTTTTCCTGTTGAGAGATGAGTAGCTGATAGTTTTGAGTTTCGATTTTTTCCTGAAGCGTGTCAAAATTAATTTGAGGAATTTGAAATTGTTCTTCTATCGCAAAGAAGGAGGCATCAGGATTTCTTTTCAAAAGAACATTCATTGTTGCTTTTGTATTTTGAATCTGCTTCAGAATATTCTCCAAGTTGATTTCTTGGTTATTAAGGTCGATTTTTGCCTGCAACATATCTGTCTTTGCCCCGTTTCCTACATTGAATCTGGTCTCCGCAATTTTAAGACGTTCTTTTGATAATTCAATAATTGCCTTTGTTGCAATAATCTGTTTGTTTAACCTGATTAAATTATTGTAAACATTTAAAACATCAAAAATAACCTGGTCGATTTGTTGTTGAAACTGAAGTGTACCAATCCTTTCGATACTCTCAAAACGGTCTTTTGTTGCCTTAACCCTCATCCCATTGAAGATCCTCCAGGAAATTGCCAAGTTAGCAACTAGGGTATTGTTTGATACGTTATTTCGCTGAATCGTGCTTCCGTTGGAGAGCTTTTGGTTTATGTTTGAAATAGCCTCTGTGTTATTTACAGCACTTGTGATGGTTGGCAGTCCCCCTGCATTACCCCAATTGTTATTTATTTCTGCCACATTCAGGTCAGATTGTGCAATCTGTATTTCAAGATTTTGTTGCAAAGCAATGCTCACAGCATCTTTTGATGTGAAAACACTGTCTTGTGAAAATGCGTATTGTGTTATGAACAGCAATAAAATTGAAATGCTAACTCTCATGTGATATTCTTTTTTTCCGCGAAATGTATGAGTACAAAGCTGGTACAACAAATAATGTGAGTATCAAGGAAAATAGGAGCCCCCCGATGATTACTACTCCAAGTGGTATCCTGCTTTTGCCTGCAGAACCAAGTGCCAGCGCAATTGGCAATGCGCCTAAGGCAGTTGCTAATGTGGTCATTAAAATAGGACGAAGACGGGCAGACGCAGCTTCAACTACAGCATCTACTTTACTTAAGCCGAGTTCCCTTTGCTTATTTGCAAATTCCACAATCAGGATCCCATTTTTTGTAACCAATCCAATTAGCATGATAATTCCTATTTGGGAAAATATATTGATTGTCTGTCCAAATAAGTAAAGGCTTAACACTGCACCTGCTAGGGCAAGAGGCACAGTAATCATGATAATCAACGGGTCAACAAAACTTTCAAACTGTGCCGCTAATATCAAAAATATCAGTACCAGAGCAAGTAAAAATGCATTTTGTGTATTTGAAGAGCTTTCAGCAAAGTCCCTGGAACTTCCACTTAAACTTGTTGTAAAGGACTCATCCAACACTTTCTTTTTTATTCGATTCATTTCATTGATACCATCCCCAATTGTTTTTCCTGGCGCCAATCCAGCTGAAACAATGGCACTTTTTAACCTGTTGAAATGATAAATGGTAGGAGGGTTTGCTGTTTCATTTAAAGTAACAAGGTTGTCCAATTGTATCAATTCTCCATTCCTGCTTCTCAAATAGAAAGATTTTAAATCCAACGGAGCATCTCTGTCGTTTCTATCCACTTGCCCAATAACCTGGTATTGTTTACCGTTTCTGATAAAATATCCAAACCTTCTTCCACTAAGGGCAAGTTGAATGGTATTGGAGATGTCTAAAATTGATATGCCGAGTTCACTTGCTTTCAATCGGTCTATCGTTACCTGTATTTCTGGTTTGTTGAATTTTAGGTTAACGTCATTTCCCTGAAAAACCGGACTTTTTACAACTTCATCCATGAATTTTGGAACTTTCTCTTTGAGTTTTTCAAAGCTTAAATTTTGTACCACAAACTGAACAGGCAAACCACCCCTTCCCGACTGTCCAACTGAAATGGTTTGTTCTTGTGAAACCAAAATACGAACATTGGTATATTCCTTGAACATCTTGTTCATTTGCTGGGCGATATCATTCTGACTTCTTTTCCGCTGTCCGGCATCAATAAGTCCCATACTGATATTGGCTCCATTTGAACCACCTGCTCCGGAAAAATTAGGAGCAAATGAGAGCACCACTGTCTTTTCAGGTACAGAGTCCATGATCTTTTGGGTCAATTCGTAAACAACTTTATCCATGTAGTCGAAGTCGGTTCCTTCAGGACCTGTAACACTTGCCCGAAGCCTGTTTCGGTCTTCTAGTGGTGCCAACTCATTGGGTAGTCCTTTCCCAATAAGGTATATGATGCTCACACATGACATTACAATTAATATAGCAACCCACCTTTTAGTCATGAACCCCTCAAGCATACGCTTGTATCCATTTTCCATACCCCTGAAGAAAGGTTCTGTTTTTGTATAGAACCAGGAGTGCTTATGTACATTCTTCTTTGTGAGGAAGATATTTAAAACAGGTGTAAGTGAAAGCGAAACAAATGCAGAGATAAGTACAGCACCCGCTACAACAATGCCAAACTCCCTAAATAGGCGCCCTACAAACCCTTGAAGGAAAATGATTGGAAGAAATACAATGGCCAGGGTAAGTGAGGTGGAAACAACTGCAAAGAAGATCTCTTTGGACCCTTCACGAGCAGCCTGCCATTTGTCCATTCCCTGTTCAATTTTCTTATAGATGTTTTCCGTAACAACTATTCCATCGTCTACAACGAGTCCAGTTGCTAATACCAGTGAAAGCAGGGTTAATACATTGATGGAAAATCCTGCCACATACATGATGAAAAAAGCACCTATCAGGGCAACTGGAATGTCTATCAAAGGCCTAAAGGCAATTGACCATTCCCTGAAAAAAAGATATATGATCAAAACAACAAGGAGAATGGCTACCAGCAGGGTTTCCTTTACTTCTGTAATTGCTTTTCTAACAAAAAGGGTTTTATCAAAACCGATTTCCATAACGATATCCTGTGGAAGGTCTTTCTGTACTACATCAATTCTTTTATAGAGTTCATCCGCAATGGCAACCTGATTAGAACCTGGTTGCGCCACAACCGCAACATTTACAGAGCTGATATTATTTTTTCTTGTTGCAGATTCTTCATTTTCTGGACCAATGATTGCATAGCCAATATCTTTCAACCGAATGATATTCCCATCAGTTTGTTTAATGATGAGGTTATTGAAATCATCTTCAGTTGTTAGCTTGCCATACGCCTTTACAGTAAGTTCAGTATTGTTGCCGCGCACTTTACCACCGGGAAGCTCAATGTTTTCGCGATCCAATGCAAGCTTTACGTCTTGAATGGTTAACTTATAAGCAGCAAGTTTGACCGGATCAAACCAGATTCTCATGGCAGGACGCTGTCCAAAAATATTTACACCACTTACACCAGGAATGGTTTGTAAACGTTCTTGAACAATATTTTCTGCAATATCAGAGAGTTCAAGTAAAGTTCTCTTGTTGCTCTGCATTTGAAGAAAAACAATGGGCTCTGAGTCGGTATCTTGTTTTGATACTGTTGGAGGGCTATCAATATCTTCTGGCAATCTTCCTGAAGCCTGTGATACTTTTTCTCTTACATCGTTTGCAGCTCTCTCTAAATCAACACCTAGTTCAAATTCAACAGTTATATTGCTATTGCCTTGTGAACTGGAAGAAGTAATATTTTTAACACCTTCAACGCCATTCACAGCCTTTTCAATTGGCTCTGTAATTTGGGTTTCGATGATTTCAGCATTTGCTCCGATATAGGATGTTCTTACATTTACCACCGGGGGATCTATAGCAGGATATTCGCGAACTCCCAAAAAGGAATATCCAATCACACCAAATATGATGATGACAATAGAACAAACAACCGCAAAAACGGGTCGCTTTATACTAAGTTCTGATAAATTCATTGATGATTAGTTGAATGTTATTGCTGGATCTTGGAGATCATTATTTTAGAATCCTTTCTTATAAAGAGCAAACCTGATGTTATTATGGTATCACCAGGCTTTACTCCACTGGTAACTTCTACTGTCTCAACCCCTCTAGCGCCAGTTGTGATATTCACAAATTCTGGTGTCCCATCTCTATATAAAACAAGTTGCTTTGAACGTGCACTCGGAATGATTGCCTGAGAGGGTACCACAATTGCTTGGTCATTCTTGCCAAGTATCAGATCCACCTTCGCAAACGT
>CANJEF010000151.1 GCA_947472965.1 Sphingobacteriales bacterium | reverse complement strand
TCAATATCTGGCCTGATCCAATACTTTACTGAATCCCTGATTTGGTCATCGCGAACCACCATAGTCACATGGGCACCTTTTCTCCATGTTTCCATGGCTACATCAACAGCAGAATTTGCTGCACCAACAACTACTAAGCGCTGTCCAAAATAAATATGTGGCTCTTTATAAAAATGATGAACTTTTTGAAGGTTTTCACCAGGCACCTTCATCAGGTTAGGGATATCATAAAACCCTGTTGCGATTACGATATTTTTTGAGGTGTAAAGCGATTTATTGGTTCTAATTTGAAATAAATCACCTGACGTATTTACAGCTTCAGTTTGCTCATATAGCCTAATCTTGAGTTTCCAATGAAGCGTGACTCTTCTGTAATATTCTAACGCTTCTGATCTCGTGGGTTTGGGGTTATGTGAAATAAATGGAACATCTCCAATTTCTAGCTTCTCAGAAGTAGAAAAAAAAGTCATGTTCATAGGATAATTATAAATGGAATTCACCAAGACACCTTTTTCAATAATTATATAATTGAGTCCGGTTTTCTCACACTCTATGCCGCAGGCAAGGCCAATTGGACCACCGCCAATGATAATCACATCATAAGGAATCATTGCGAGGAATTTACGGGGGTATTTTTGAAACTAAAATTACGCTGGGAAATATAGCTGAAAGCAACAACAAAAAATGTTGTTATCACCTTGGCCACAGTTGGAAACAGTCCGATTTTTTCAACAAGCACTTTCAGGAAAACATAATTGAGTAACAGTGCAATCAGTACAGTTAAAAAGTACCTGAAAAACTGAACCCTTCCTTTTATAGAAGATTCCTGAAACACAACAAAACGCATTAACAAGAAACCCGTTGGGAAACTTATAATAAAAGCAAGCAGAAAAGAGGCAATGTGTGGACTAATTACAATAAAATTTAAATCGATATTTTCTTTATGAAAAACAAAATTATAATTGACGAAAAAAAGGAAAATATCAAAAAAAGTGTTTGCACCGCCGCAGGCAGCATACCTAAAGGTTGTCTTATCAAATAATCTTTTGAAAAAGGGATATGTAAAATCAAGTATGACTTCAATAAATTGTTTCACCGATTTATTTTTAAAAAGTTCTTATTTATTGAATGTGATATAATAGGTGGCATGTTTTTTTGAGAAAGTGGCGCCAATCGCGTGATGGACGGAGAGCATCTTTGAATTAAAATCACCTACCCAGGAAAGCTCCAATTCGCTGTAATGAACAAGAGGTCTTGTGTATTCTTGTAATTTCATAAACATGGCAGACTCCAATCCCAAGTTTCTGTATTTTTCTTTTGTGCCCATGATAACGGCCCTCATGCGGGTATGCTTAACAGTAAACTTATTCCAAACAAAACGGATCTTTCCAAAGAGATCAAGTTTCCCGTTCAATCCTTTAATAAGTTCATTGGTATCGGGTAGTATCATGGTAAAGGATGCTGGCTCGTTGTCAACATAGGCAAACCAAATTAGTTTGGGATCCATTACTGGCTTTATCTTGACGATGGTTTCCCTGATAGTTTCTTCTGTGACACCCGTAAAATTTTCAAAATCTTTCCAGGCATCATTGTAAATTTCCTTGAAATCCTTTGCAAACTTATCGATATGCTTAGGGTCTAAGTATTGGAAACTGTTCCCCTTGCGTTTAGCAACCCAGTTTGCAATTTTTGAAACCTTTTCAGGAAGTCCTTTTCGAATATCGATTGAATTCGAAATCTGTTCGTATTTTATGGTAAACCCATAATTTTCAAACAAACTCTTATAAAAAGGAGGATTATAATTCATGCCATAAAAAGGCTGTTTGAATCCATCAATCAACAATCCCCACCACATGTCATTTTCACCAAAGTTGACGGGACCTAACATCGCCATCATTCCATTGTCCATCAACCAATTTTTCGCTGTGTCAAACAACCTATTGGCAGCTTCCTGATGATCGATGCATTCAAAAAACCCGCATCCTCCTGTTGGTACAGCATCTAAATTCGCCTTTTTGAAATTGATGAATGCGGCTATTCTACCAACTGTCTCGCCCTGTTCATTAACGAGAATCCAGCGCGTGCATTTACCAAAATTGAAAAAATTATTTTTTTTGGGATCAAATACAGACTCGATATCATTCTGCAGTGGACAAACCCAATTTTCGTCTGATTTGTATATTTCAAACGGAAGCTTAAAAAATTCACTTTTTTGGGAGGCTGAAAAGACTTCAATCAACTGCATTTCCTTGAATTATGAAGCAAAAATACCAATAAGATATCAAAGCAGAAAAAGCAAACTAATGTGGTCTAAGAACATCAAACATATTCGGATAATCTGAAATAATACCATCAACATGCATTTTGGCCAGTTCGATGATCTTACTGCGGTCGTTTACAGTCCATGCAATTACCTTGATTCCTTTTTTATGGCAGTCGACAACATAGCTCTTGTCAATCAAACCAAACTCAGGACTAATTATATCCGGCTTAAAGCCAAGATCATCAACCAGCGCATCAATTGATCGGATATCTTCACCACCAATCAAAAAAGACGTTTGCATAAAAGGAAAACTGTGATGTACATATTGCAGCGTTCTTTTATCAAATGATTGGATGGTTGTTTTAGCCAGTATATTTTTTTCTGTTAACACCTGCATCAGCAATTCTACAAACTCCTTTGGAGCAGGATGATAAATGCCATCTGTTGAGGGGCTTGACTTAGTTTCAATATTGTATTTAACTGGCTTCAACTTGTTGGAGAGTATATACAACTCCACTGAGTCAATCAAGCTACTCAACAAGGGTTTATAAACAGGGATTTTTAGTTGATTTGGAAATCGTTCATTCTTCTTCAACCCTACATCCCATTTCTTTATCTCCGCGTAGGTCATCTGATACATATTGGCCCTTGCGACCTCTTCATTAAGTTGTTTGTCTGCAATTGCTGGCGGAGTGGAAATTTCGGGATTCATAAACGGCTCATGCGACACTACGACAAGACCATCTTTTGAAATCACTACATCTAGTTCGAGTGTAGTTACACCTAACCGAATAGCCTCAATCATAGCAGGAATCGTATTTTCAGGCATTAATCCCCTGCAACCGCGATGGCCTTGCAGATCGATTTGCCTAGATTGGCCAAGTGTTTTGTCATTTGCCATAAAAAAAGAAAGAATGAATAAAAATGCTAGTCTCATAAAGATTGAACCAATTATGCCATAAATTTAATTGAATCGTACATTTGCAACAATTATATTAATTATGTTGATCAACATCATCAGGGAGAAGGCGATTGAAGCATTGGGCGAACTGTATGAAAAAACCTTTCAACCACAAGACTTTCAGGTAAATACAACAAAACCAGAATTTGACGGGGATTACACAATCGTCATGTTCACCTTACTCAAGCCATTGAATACATCCCCAGATAAATTGGGCAATGAGTTGGGTCAATTCCTTATAGCTAAACACCCAAATCTTTTCACATCATACTCTATCATAAAAGGATTTTTAAATCTTACAGTTTGTAATGAATATCTCATTGATATATTGAATTCAAACTACAGGGACACTTGTTTTGGTAAGTTGCCAATGAATGGGAAGATCATCATGGTTGAATATTCCTCCCCTAACACCAACAAACCCTTACACCTTGGGCATCTTAGAAATAATTTTCTTGGATGGAGTATTTCTGAAATCCTTAAAGCAAATGGATATGATGTAGTAAAATCATGCATTGTTAACGACCGGGGCATCCATATTTGTAAAAGTATGATTGCTTGGTTACGATATGGCAATGGTGAAACACCCTTGACCAAAGGGATGAAAGGCGATCATTTTGTAGGTGATTACTATGTAAAATTCAATGATGCCTACAAGCTGGAAGTGGAAGACCTTGTATTCAAAGGAATCGAGCGTGCTGTGGCAGAGAAGGAAGCACCGATTATGAAAGAGACACAGCAAATGCTGGTTGATTGGGAAAAGGGTGAAAAAGAAGTAATGGAATTGTGGAGGAAAATGAATCAATGGGTATATGATGGTTTCGAAGTGACTTATCAAAAAATTGGCTCGGATTTTCAAAAAACATACTATGAAAGTGATACCTACCTTCTTGGTAAAGACACGATCGAGCTTGGATTGAAAAACAACATATTCATCAAAAAAGAAGATGGCAGTGTATGGATTGATCTTACCGCAGAGGGACTGGATGAAAAACTGGTACTTAGGAAAGATGGGACATCGGTTTACATTACCCAAGATATTGGATTGGCGCAACGCAAATACGATGAGTTCAAAATGGATCAAAGTATTTATGTTGTTGGTGATGAACAGAACTACCACATGAAAGTGCTTCAGTTGATATGTAAAAAACTACTGCTTCCGTATGCAGAAGGGATTCATCATCTCTCCTATGGGATGGTTGAATTACCAACAGGAAAAATGAAAAGTCGTGAGGGCACCGTTGTAGATGCAGATGATATCATTGAAGAGATGATCAAAATTTCTGGTGAGCATACTTCTAGCCTTGGAAAAGTTGATGGTTTTGCACCCGAAGAATTATCCGAATTATACAATACAATTGGATTGGGTGCGTTGAAATTCTTCTTGCTAAGAGTAGATCCAAAGAAAAAAATGATATTCAATCCGGAAGAGTCAATCGATTTCCATGGTTTCACCGGCCCTTTCATACAATATACACATGC
>CANJEF010000150.1 GCA_947472965.1 Sphingobacteriales bacterium | reverse complement strand
GTGAAGCCGGTGGTATCACCCAACATATTGGCGCTTATCACGTGGATCTGGCAGATGGAAAGTCAATTACATTCCTAGATACACCCGGTCACGAGGCATTTACCGCCATGCGTGCAAGGGGTGCCAAGATAACGGACTTAGCCATTATTGTTGTTGCTGCTGACGATGCAGTAATGCCACAAACCAAAGAAGCTATCAGCCATGCCCAAGCCGCTGGTGTACCAATGATCTTTGCAATTAACAAGATTGATAAAGATGGTGCAAATTCTCAAAAAATTTATGAACAGCTTGCAGGTATGAATATCCTTGTTGAAGAGTGGGGTGGCAAATTCCAAAGCCAAGAACTCTCTGCAAAACAAGGGTTGAATATTGATAAGCTTTTGGAAAAAATATTACTGGAAGCGGAACTTCTTGACCTAAAATCAAATGCTCATCGTGAAGCTTCAGGTACTGTTATCGAAGCAACCCTCGATAAGGGAAGGGGTTACGTTGCAACCATTCTTGTACAAAACGGAACGCTTCGTGTTGGTGACCTTGTTGTTAGTGGACAACACTACGGAAGAGTTAAAGCGATGGTGAATGAACGTAACAAAAAAGTTGATGAAGCTCCTCCAGCGACACCTGTTTTGATATTGGGATTGAATGGAGCTCCTCAAGCTGGAGAGAAATTCAAGGTATATGAAGATGAATCAGCTGCGAAGGAAATTGCAGGCAGACGTTCACAAATATTAAGGGAACAAGGTATCAGAACAAAGAAACACATTACACTTGATGAGATTGGCCGCCGTCTTGCATTGGGTAATTTCAAGGAATTGAATATCATCATCAAAGGTGACGTTGATGGTTCTGTTGAGGCATTGAGTGATTCACTTCAGAAACTATCAACCCAGGAAGTGGCCATTAAGGTTGTTCATAAGGCAGTTGGTCAGATCACAGAAACGGACGTATTGCTCGCTACTGCATCTGATGCAATTATTGTAGGATTTAATGTTAGGCCATCCATACAGGCAAATAAAATTGCTGAAAATGAAGGGGTGCAAATCAAATTGTACTCAATCATCTACAACGCAATTGAGGAAATCAAAAGCGCAATGGAAGGAATGCTTGAGCCGAAGATCGAAGAAAAAATTGTTGCGAATGTTGAGGTTAGGGAAGTATACAAATTCGACAAGGCAACTGTTGCAGGTTGTCAGGTACTAGACGGAAAGATTACGCGCAATAACAAAATCAGGATTATTCGTGATGGTATTGTTGAATATCCGAAAGGAGAAGGTCAAAGTACTGAATTGGGTAGTTTGAAGCGCTATAAGGATGATGCAAAAGAAGTGACTGCTGGAATGGAGTGTGGATTGACAATTAAAAATTATAACGACCTGCGAGTTGGTGATGTAATTGAGGCATTTGAAGAAACAGAAGTTAAACGCACGCTTTGATTTTAGTTTTGTGAAAATTTTATGGCTGATTTCATTTTTATCAGGATGAATTCAGTCAAATTTGATAAGTTAAAAATCGCTATTAAAAGTTCAATAGGAATGAGAATAATTCTGCCATTGTTGTTTTTGTCGTTGCTTACACTTAATTCACGTGCCCAATCTGCGCGGGTATTGGCTGACAAAATCATTGCCATTGTAGGCGACAAGATCGTGTTGAAAAGCGATCTTGTGAATTATATCGATGACATGAAGCGCCAAGGCAATGAAATTCCTGCCAATGCTGAATGCATGCTTTTGGATAAGATGATGCAGGATAAGGCACTTATTCTTCAAGCAGAAAAAGACTCTTTACCAATAGGTGATGAAGAGGTTGAAGCAGAACTTGATCAACGCGTAAGGTATTTTATCATGCAGTATGGTGGTAAAGAGGCCTTCGAACAAATCGCAGGACGAACAGTGTATCAGGTAAAAGAGGATTTCAGAAAATCGATCAAAGAAGGCCGACTTGCCAAATCAATGCGTGATAAAATTGTGGAATATATCAAAATTACACCTAATGAGGTGAAGGATTATTTTGAGAAAATTCCAAAAGACAGCCTTCCTTTTTATGAAACAGAATTGGTCATTGGTCAGATCGTTGTTCATCCAAAGGCTGGCCGTGAATTGGAAAAATTTGTTCAAGATGAATTGCTGGATTATAAAAAACAAGTCGAGGGTGGAAGGAAGTCGTTTGAAACCATGGCCCGCCTTTATTCCGAAGATCCAGGCAGCAAACAACTTGGAGGTAGATTTGAATTGAACAAGACAGATAAGTCAACGGATCCCGACTTCAAGAATGCCGCATTCAGGTTGAAGGAAGGACAAATATCACCCGTTATTAAATCAAAGTTTGGATACCATATTATTCAAATGGTTAGCCGAAATGGTGATGATGCTGTTGTTCGTCATATCCTGCGAATTCCTCAGGTGCTTGACGAAGACATTGAAGTTGCCAAGCAAAAGCTCGACTCGGTTAGGTCTAAGCTCATTGCGTCAACACTAACTTTTGGCGAGGCCGTAGATAAATACAGCGACGACCAGAACAGTAAATTCACCGGAGGTATCATTACCGGTCAAGAGGGTAACTTTGTAACCATCGACGAGCTTGATAAAAACCTTGTTAGCAACCTCGACAAATTGAAAATTGGTGAATATTCACAACCACTTGTTTATTCGGATGAGCAAGAAAAAAAGGCAGTGCGTGTAGTTTATCTTCAGAAGAAAACATTGCCACACCGCGAAAATATTCGCGACGATTATGATCGGATTTCACAGCGGGCGATTGCAGAAAAGCGTGATAAGACCATCGAAAAATGGTTTGTATCCAAATTGCCCACGTATTATATCATGGTGGATAAGGATTACCAGCAATGTGAAGAATTAAGAAGGCAGTTCCCTAATTTCGTAAGCAAATAGTTTTGAGGAACAGTTTTATATTTTTCCCATTATTGTAAAATCAGTGTAATTTAGCAACTCTCAACTCCTTTATGAGTGATGATATAAAACACGAGTGCGGACTCGCTTACATCCGACTACTAAAACCCTTTTCCTATTATCAAAAGAAAAAAGGAACAGCCCTTTACGGCCTGAACAAGCTGTACCTCCTCATGGAGAAGCAGCACAACAGGGGCCAGGATGGTGCAGGAATCGCTGCAGTAAAACTAAATGCTGAGCCAGGATATCCTTTCATGCACAGGTTGCGAAGTATTGCAACACAAGCCATTGCTGACCTGTTTTCCCAGGTAGGAAAGGAAATCGATGAACTCGAAAGATACCAACCTGAAATCAGGAAACATCCAGGTCTGATGAAAGGTCATTTGAATTTCATGGGTGAACTTTTACTCGGTCACCTCCGCTATGGGACCCAGGGCAAAAACAATACTGAATTTTGTCATCCATTCATCAAACGCGATATACTTCCCGTAAGAAACCTGGCGTTGGCTGGTAATTTTAACCTGGTCAATACTGATGAATTATTTAACATCGTTCACATAGAACCGGGTGCTTTTCAAAAGCAAAGCGACCTCGCTGCGATGATGGAAGTGGTTCACCATTTCATAGTTAAAGAAGATGAAGCCAATCCTGATTCAATGTCTATCTCATCGGTATTGAAAAAATCATTCACCCATTTTGATGGAGGTTATCATGTATCTGGCTTGCTTGGAAACGGGGATTCCTTCGTGATACGTGATCCACATGGTATACGGCCATCTTACTATTATATTACTGATGAAATTATTGTAGCGGCCTCTGAACGTTCTGCCATCAGAACCACCTTCAATGTTGGTGAAAATGAAGTGAAAGAACTGATGCCTGGAAACGCAATCATTGTGAAAAGCGATGGAAGTTATTCCATAGAACAAATCCTTGAACCCAAGGAACGGAAAGCCTGCAGCTTTGAGCGCATTTATTTTTCAAGGGGAAGCGATGAGAAAATTTACCGTGAGCGACTTGCTCTTGGTCATCAACTAAGTGATTCCGTATTGAAGTCCATTGACAATAATCTCAAAAACAGCATTTTTTCTTTTATTCCCAATACAGCAGAAGTAGCTTTCCTTGGTCTTTTAAAAGGGATGGAAGATTATCTCAACAAGATAAAATTGCAACGCATCTTATCCTGGAATAAGGACTATGATGAAGAGAAGATGGCAGAAATGATCAACCGTAAAATTCGCGTTGAAAAAATCGCTATCAAGGATGTAAAGATGAGAACATTCATCACCGAGGATGCTAATCGATCCGAGATGGTTC
Organism: Sphingobacteriales bacterium; assembly: GCA_947472965.1. The sequence continues at coordinate 487 of CANJEF010000150.1, read as the reverse complement.
AGCATGTGTATGACATAACCTATGGTACTGTTGAAAAAGGAGTTGATACATTGGTGATGATAGATGATTCAATTGTTCGCGGTACTACCCTAAAAGAAAGCATCGTAAGAATGCTTTCAAGGCTTGAGCCTAAGAAAATAATCATTGTATCATCAGCGCCACAAATTCGATATCCGGATTGTTATGGAATTGACATGAGTAAAATCGGTGATTTCATTGCTTTCAAAGCAGCACTAGCATTGTTAAAGGATAAGGGTGAAGATGGTTTGCTTAATACGCTGTACGAAAGGTGTAAGGAACTGCAGCTCAATAATCAATTGCATTTGGAAAATGTTGTGAAGAAAATCTATACATCATTTACACCTATTGAGATTTCTGCTAAAATTGCGCAATTAATTACTCCACCTGAAGTGAGTATCCCCGTTGAAGTAATCTATCAAACAATAGAGGATCTCCATACTGCATGCCCCAATAATCTCGGAGATTG
>CANJEF010000149.1 GCA_947472965.1 Sphingobacteriales bacterium | reverse complement strand
CTTTACCTGTTTCATCCTTATTAAATCCTGTACAATGAACGATGTAGGCGCTTTTCAATCGAACCTTCATGTCGGGAGCCAATCTGAACCATTTTTTTTGCGGCAGTTCCTGAAAGTCTTCAGATTCAATCCAGAGTTCTCTTGTGAAAGGCATGTCGCGGTAACCACCATTGTTTTCTTCCTCTGGATTATTTTCCCCTTGTAATATTTCCGTTTTATCTGACGGGTAGTTTGTAATAATCAGTTTGATGGGATCCAACACAACCATTCTTCTGGTGGAAATTTTATTTAAGTCTTCTCTGATACAGAATTCCAGCAAACCCACATCAATGATATTTTCACGGCGCTGAACACCAATTCGGTCACAAAAATTTCTGAGTGATATTGGTGTAAAGCCCCGTCTTCTGAGTCCTGAAATGGTTGGCATCCTCGGGTCATCCCAGCCATCCACCAGTTTTTCTTGAACCAGTTGTAAGAGCTTTCTCTTGCTCATAACGGTGTATGTAAGGTTCAGTCTGGCAAATTCAAATTGATTCGACGGAAATATGCCAAGCTTTTCTATGTACCAATTATACAATGGTCGATGTACTTCAAATTCCAGGGTACAAATTGAATGTGTAATATTTTCTATCGAATCTGATTGTCCATGAGCAAAATCATACATCGGATAAATGCACCATGCGTCACCGGTGCGGTGATGTGCTGTCTTCTTGATCCTGTACATGATGGGATCTCGTAGCTGCATATTGGGAGAAGCCATATCCACCTTGGCACGTAATACCCTTTCTCCGTCATTGTATTTGCCTTGTCGCATTTCAGCAAAAAGGTTGAGGTTTTCTTCTATCGATTTATTTCTTGCAGGACTTTCCTTTCCGGCTTCGGTGGGTGTTCCTTTTGCAGCAGCGATTTCTTCTGCACTCATTTCATCTACATAGGCCAGGCCTTTTTTTATCAAATCGACTGCAAAGTTATAAATCTGTTCAAAATAGTCTGATGCATAATGCTCTTCTTCCCAGTCAAATCCAAGCCACCTGAGATCTTCCTTGATGGATTCTACATATTCAGTTTCTTCTGTTACTGGATTGGTGTCATCAAATCGCAGGTTTGTCTTGCCGCTATATTTATCAGCGAGACCAAAATTCAAACAAATGCTTTTGGCATGGCCTATATGGAGGTATCCATTTGGCTCTGGTGGGAACCTGGTATGTATTGTTTTGTGCTTACCGGATGCGAGGTCTGCTTCTACAATTTCTTCAAGGAAATTCAATGATTTTTCTTCACTCATTCTATTAAGGTTGAGTGCGAATTTACAAAAATCAGGCGCTTATAAATTTAATCAGTTGATGTTTTTCAGCATATCAAGACTTCTTTCTATGATTTGGATGGCTTCAATGACCTGTGCTTTGTTGATCACAAGGGGAGGGGCCAGTCGTATTTTATCTCCATGAGTTGGTTTTGCGAGCATTCCATTTTTCTGAAAAATCTCACACAGTAACCAGGCTGCTTCAGGGTTTTTATGTTTTATTACGATGGCATTCATCAATCCTTTTCCCCTGATGATGCTTATGAATGGAGAGTTTATGGATTTTAACCCTTCCCTAAATAGTTCACCCATGGCGGTTGCATTTTCTGCCATTTTTTCATCAACCAATACCTCAATTGCCTTTTTAGCAACGGCGCTGGCAAGCGGACTACCTCCAAAAGTGGAACCATGTTCTCCCGGTTTGATCGTTAGCATGATCTCATCATTTGCCAACACAGCACTCACTGGGAAGGTGCCGCCACTCAATGCCTTGCCAAGTAATAGTATATCGGGTTTCACATTTTCATGGTCAGTACACATCATTTTTCCTGTTCTGCAGAGCCCTGTCTGTACCTCATCGGCAATCAATAGCACATTTGCTGCTTTGCAAAGTGCACTGGCATTTGCAAGAAACCCATCATCAGGCACTAAGATTCCGGCCTCACCCTGAATGGGTTCAAAAAGGAATGCTGCTACATCCTTATTTTCAAGTGCACTTGCAAGTGCCTCCAAGTCATTATAAGGAATGATATCAAAACCGGGCATATAGGGTCCGAATTTGTGATATGAAGATGGGTCTGTGCTAAATGAAATCACGGTGCTTGTTCTTCCATGAAAATTTCCGGCGCATACAATAATTCTTGCTTTGTTTTCTTCAATGCCTTTTATTTCATATGACCATCTCCTGGCTAATTTGATGGCGGTTTCTACCGCTTCGGCTCCCGTATTCATAGGAAGAAGCTTGTCATAGCCCAATAAGGTTGTAATGTATTGTTCATACTCCCCAAGTTGGTCATTGTAAAAAGCCCTTGAAGTGAGCGTCAGCTTTTGTGCTTGTTCAACCATGGCCTGAATGATTTTAGGATGGCAGTGGCCTTGATTTACCGCTGAGTAGCCGCTTAGGAAATCGAAGTATTTTTTTCCTTCAACATCCCAAACTTCACAACCAGCAGCTGTTGAAATGACTACTGGAAGGGGATGATAATTGTGTGCACCATATTTTGACTCGAGATCAATGTAGTATTGTGATGAATGCTGATTCATGAGTGAACTTTTACAAAAAATAAAAAGAGAAGCAGTTGTTTGAAACGTTGCTAATTGGTTCCAATAGAAAGGGACTTTAAAAACAGGATATCATCCTATTGTATCCCATGCATAACAATAACTACACTAGTGATTGAGCAAGTCAAGGTTGAGCGAAAGAAAGTATGGAGAGGTAGTTGTGCTTTGGAGCATAAGCAAATATAGGATTTTAGTGCATTTGCCTGATGGCCTTGCCATTTATTATTTTAATGACTTCAAGTGATTGGCCTAGAAAAAGTTTTTCAGTGATGTCTTTTTCAAAAATGCCATACATGCTGGATCCGGTTCCAGTCATGGACGCATAAACTGCACCAGAAGCATAGAGTCCTTCCTTTATTTTATTCAAGATTGGATGAATTGGAAAAACAGATTCTTCAAAATCATTGATTAATTTTTCTTTCCACTCTTTGATGGGTTGTTGCAGTATTTCTGAGCAGCGAACTTTGTTATTATTTATATTAATCTTACTGAATGCCTCTGATGTGCTTATATGCAAGCCGGGGTTCACGAGCACAATGGTTTTTTCTTTAAGGTCAAGTTCTATTCTCTCAAATTGTTCTCCTCTTCCGCCAGCAGAAGTGGCTTGGTTGTCTATAAAAAAAGGACAATCACTGCCCAAAGCCAGGGCATATTTCTGCAGGAGTACATTTGATATTCCCAATTGAAATTTTTCATTCAGCATTTTTAACATGAACGCACCATCTGATGAACCGCCTCCCAGTCCTGCACCCATGGGAATATTTTTGTGGAGATGCACTTTGATCTGCGGAAGTTGAGGAAAGTCCTTTTTGATCAGTTGATATGCTTTATAACAAAGGTTTGAACTGAGATCACCATTTATTTCTTTTCCTGAAAAGGTGAAATCAAAACCACTATTAGATGGGATGGTTTCAAGAATATCATAGAAAGGGATTGGATAAAAAACAGTATCAATATCATGATATCCATCACTTCTTTTGGAAACAACGCGAAGACCTAGATTAATTTTAGCATTGGGAAAAACAACCATGGGATAGTTTATTTCCTTGTATTGATCTCATCCCTGATGGCAATTGCGCGAATGTAATCTTCCTGTTCAAGCACTTCATTCAACAGCTCATGTAGTTCCTCTAAGGGAAGGGCTTTCAGGTCCTTGTTTTTATCTGATGCAGCTTTAGCCGAGGAGGCTTCCTGCTTTGCTGTTACTTTTTGAATTTCTGGGTTGTCACTCGAGGCTGATTCAAATATATTTTCGTAAATGAAAATGGGACATCCGAAGCGGACGGCCATTGCCAAGGCATCGGATGTACGGGAATCAATTTCAACAGTATCTGCTTCTGTACTGCATAAAAGCTTTGAGTAAAAAATGCCCTCTTGCAGGTCGGATATAATCACCTCATGCAGGTCGATGTTGAACGCCAACATAAAATTTTTCATAAGGTCATGCGTTAGCGGACGTGTTGGTTTCATGCGCTCAAGTGCTACAGCGATGGCTTGGGCCTCAAATCCACCTATTACAATGGGAAGCCTTCTGATTCCGTTCACTTCACCCAATACCACTGCATATGAGTTGCTTTGTGAGATTGAGTGGGAGAGTGCTATGATTTCCAATTCTATCTTCTTCATATTCGAGACGAATTTAAACCATTTTTTCGAATCAATACTTCTCGGATGCTCCCTCAAAACCAATTAAAAGAAGGAATTTTTTTATTTTTTTATTATTAAATTTTATCCAGGGTTTTTCATTTCCTTTAATGCAGAAATTATTTTGGGGACAACTTCGAAAGCATCACCAACAATTCCGTAGTCGGCAGACTTGAAAAATGGGGCCTCTGGATCCTTGTTTATCACAACTATCGTCTTGCTTCTGTTCACTCCTGCCAAGTGTTGAATGGCACCAGAAATGCCAATCGCTATATATAAATTGGGGGCTATCGCAAGTCCGGTTTGTCCTACATGTTCATGGTGTGGTCTCCAATCTGAATCTGAAACGGGTCTGCTGCAGGCTGTTGCAGCGCCTAGTAATTTGGCCAATTCTTCCACCATGCCCCAGTTTTCGGGTCCTTTTAATCCTCTTCCAGCGCTAACTACTTTCTCTGCTTCAGCAAGGGGTATTTCACCTTCAAT
>CANJEF010000148.1 GCA_947472965.1 Sphingobacteriales bacterium | reverse complement strand
ATCCCCAGGATTCAATGCCGTCGTCCCTGCATTTACCTGAGAAATCGTTTTCCATGGATTCAACAAACTTCCATTCGTCGTGGATGAGGTTGACGATGGATCAACGTAAAAGTTTGTTGCAAATGAATGTGAAACTGATAATGTCAAAAAACAAATCAGCGCGAATGTAATCCGAAAGAGTGCTTTTTTCATAGTCTGTCGTTTAGGCTTGGTTCGTGTTTTAAAAAAATTTAAATTTTCATTGAGTTTTTTTTGTTGAGGATTATTTCCGGCAGAGTTTGTCTTAAAAAAGCAACGTACTACTAACGTGGTATTACACTTAAATGTTACGTAGAATAACTTGAAAGAAGATTCATTAACAATACTTTTTGAGCGCGATAATTTTAGATTATTTTTTTATACCTACGCGGGTATATAAAATGCAAATAAATATTCCTTATACCCGATATGCAACTCCTATGAAACTGAATGAATTTGTTAAGTTTAACAGAAAAAGATTGAAGATTAATCAAGCGGAGATGGCGTTAAAATGTGGGGTAGGACTGCGTTTTGTGAGGGAGCTTGAGCAAGGAAAAAAAACACTTCGAACTGATAAGGTAAATCAGGTGTTGAATTTTTTTGGATATGAACTTGGTCCTGTTGAAATTGAAAAAACGAAAGTTTCTAATCATCAATTTGATGAGGATATCATAGCATTATAATACTTGCCTAAAATAAAAAAGGGGCATCAAATGAATGATGCCCCTCAACAAAAAAATATTGAATGCTATTTCGCTGGTGTAATTATGATGTTTCTATATTCTATTGGACCATGATCACCTTGCAAGAAAATTGGACCAGGTGCGCCTTCATCGCTATCCAAAGCACCCCCTGTTATTCCAGGGATATTTTGATCACAGATGATGGTCTTACCATTTGCAACAATGGTTACTTTTCTACCTACCAGTGTTATATCGTATGTCTGCCACTCACCAGCTTTTTTTGCTACCATTTCATTGGGAGTAAGGAAACCATAAACACCACCCAGATATGTTGAGGATGCTTCCTTGCCATAATTATCTTCAACCTGCACTTCATACCTTCCTCTCAAATAAACACCGCTGTTACTGTGTTCAGGATATTTGAATTCGATGTGCAATTTGAAGTCGGTGAACTTTTGGTCAGAGATAATATTTGCACCGGACTTAGGACTAGTTAGTACACTGTCAACAACAATCCATTGCATGCTGTCCTTAGAGCCATGCCATCCTTCCGTGGATACGCCATTGAACAACTTAATTGGTTCACCCCAAACTGGCTCGCTATCTCTTGCAAGCGAAGGAGCTCTTACCCCTGTAAAAGTTAACTTCTTACCCATCGGTGTTACAATACTACCAGTCAATTTTCCATCAGCCAATGTTCCTTCAAACACCATGTCTTGCTCACTTTTTTCCCATTGTGGTGGAATCTTGAAACTGATTTTTCCACCGTTGAATATTACATGAGAAATTGGGCGGGCGCTGCCACCCTCTCCTACAAAATAACCAACGAGGGTCCGCAATCCAGAGTGCTTTACTTCAAGCCAGGACGGAACAATTCTTCTATCTTCTCCACTGTTCTCTCCCTTATCAACTGTCAGATCCCAACGTCCTTGAATTTCAGGAAACTCCTGTGCACCGTGGGTGTCGGCTGCTTCTTGTTTTACTTCCGTTTTGCAGGAATAGATTACGAGTGAAAGGAACAACATCAAGAAAAGCATGGGCTTTTCAACTGTTGCATTAAAAATGCTGTTAATTTTTTTCATGTGGCGATGATTTATCGTGTGAAATTAAATGTACAGATTAATTGTGAAATCACAAATCAATTGCTGGCATTTGAAAGCGTCTTTTCCAATTGAACAATTTCAGGTTGAGTGAGATAGCGCCACTTGCCTGATGCAAGGTTACCCAGGGTGATGTGCATGATGCGAATGCGTTTCAAGGTCTTTACTTTATAACCCAATTCCGAACACATTCTTCTGATTTGTCTATTCAGACCTTGTTTTAAAATGATTCTGAATCTTCGTGCCGCCTCCTGCTTGATATAACAAGGCTTCGTCCGTTCGCCGATGATATTTACACCCGTACCCATTTGTCTGATCATTTCTCCTGTGAGCTCTTTATCTACCGTTACAATGTATTCCTTTTCATTGTTATTGCCTGCCCTGAGAATTTTATTAACGATATCACCATCATTGGTAAGCAGGATCAGGCCTTCTGAATCCTTGTCCAACCTACCAACGGGAAAGATCCTTTTGGGATGATTCATAAAACTGATGATGTTCGTTTTATCAGATAAGTCGGTGGTGGAAGTAACACCAACGGGTTTGTTTAGCGCAATATAAATAGGTCGTTGTTTATTTTTGATACGCTCACCATCAATTGCAACCTCATCACCCGGAAAAACCCGTGCACTTAACAGCACCAATTCATTATTTACGGTTACCCTTGCCTGTTCGATGAGCTTTTCAGCTTCCCTCCTGGAGCAAAATCCTGAGTTACTGATATATTTATTGATCTGTATTCCCTCTGATCGGTCATCGTTCGTCATATATCCCAAAAATACGAAACCAACGAAGTGTTTTGAAGTATTGGACATCATATTTCCACTTAATTCAAAAAAGGTGGGTGTTATGCAATGGTTTACAAAACTTTCTGCTAAATTGAACATGCTATTAGTTGAATAATCATCCAATCTTTTAACCAAAACGTATACTAATGAATAGATTGATCATAACCTCCCTGGGGGTGGTGTTAGCCATGAATGCCTTCACACAAAATGCAAACCGCAATTACAATCAGCCGCCAATAACCCCTGCGCCCGCTGCTTCTGCTGCTCCTGCGAGCGATACAAAAGCTGCCGCTAACAACATTCCTTTCAATCCGGATGCCACTGTTGTATCAGATCATGAGATTACCATCAAAGGTGTCCGCGTTCCATATAAATCAACAGCTGGCATGATTCCAATATGGGATACAGAGGGAAAGGCACAAGCAGGCGTTTTCTTCACCTATTATGAAAGGTCAGATGTAAAAGACCGTGCATCGAGGCCCTTGGTGATTTCATTCAATGGTGGTCCTGGAACCCCTTCCGTTTGGATGGAACTTGGTTATACCGGTCCAAGGATTCTCAATGTGGATGATGAAGGATATCCTGTACAACCTTATGGATTGAGGGATAATCCTTACTCACTATTGGATGTGGCTGATATTGTTTATGTAGATCCTGTGAATACAGGCTTTTCTAGGGCAGTGAGCAAGGACGTGCCTACTTCACGTTTTTTTGGCGTGACAGCAGATATCAAATACTTGGCAGAATGGGTTAATACTTTTGTATCGAGGATGAACCGTTGGGCTTCACCCAAATACCTGATTGGTGAAAGTTATGGAACAGCACGTGTATCAGGGTTGGCGCTTGAATTGCAAAATGCCCATTGGATGTTTTTCAACGGTGTCATTTTAGTTTCCCCTACTACACTGGGTATTGAAAGGGATGGTCCGGTTGCAGCAGCTTTAAAGCTTCCTTATTTTGCTGCTACTGCATGGTACCACAAAGCCTTGGCTTCGGATCTTCAATCGAAAGACCTGACAGACATGTTGCCTGAAGTTGAGCAATTCACGATGAATGAATTGATTCCAGCCATTTCAAAAGGAAGTTCATTGGATGATGCAAAACGAAAAGAAATCACCCAGAAAATTTCACGCTACTCAGGTATTTCTGAAAAAGTTGTTACGCAAAATAATATGGATGTATCAACCAGCCTTTTTTGGAAAGAGCTCTTGCGTGACAAGGGTTTTACCGTGGGAAGGTTGGACTCGCGTTACAAAGGTATTGACAAGAAAGACGGAGGAGAGTCACCAGATTACAATTCAGAGTTGATATCATGGGAGCATTCATTTACACCCGCAATCAATATTTATTTAAGAGAAGAACTTAAATACAAAACTGATCTTCGTTATTATATGTTCGGTCCAGTAAATCCTTGGGACCGCACTGGTGACAGGACCGGAGAGAATCTTCGCCAAGCCATGGCAGAAAATCCTTACATGCATGTTCTAGTTCAGTCGGGCTATTATGATGGAGCATGTGATTATTTCAATGCAAAGTATAACCTATGGCAAATGGATCCATCAGGAAGGTTGAAAGACCGCATGCATTGGGAAGGATATCGTAGCGGACACATGATGTATTTGAGAAGGCCCGATCTTGAAACGAGTAATCAAAGTCTTCGTGAGTTCATTAAATTAACAACCCCAAAACCAGGAGCACCTGCGAAATATTAATTTTTTTCTGAAGTCAGGAGACAGAAATCAGACGACAGAATACAGACGTCAGGAGTCAGGAATCAGTATAACGAAAACTGAATTCTGACTTCTGATTTCTGACGTCTAATTTTTCCCATTCACAAGTTCAACTTCCCAAAAAAATCTTCTTCTGAAATCTCTCTCACTTCACCAGGCATAAGGTCTTCAAGCGTTAAGTCTTCTATAGAAATTCTAATCAATCGTTTGCAAGGATGTCGAACAGCTTTGACCATTTTTCTGACTTGGTGAAACTTGCCTTCCGTGAGCACCATTTCCAACCAGGAGTTCGGCACTCTTTCATGCAATACATAACCAGAAGAAAAAAGGTTTTCAGGTTCTTTCACTATGTTGATTTCAGTTGGCATGGTGGTATATTCCAATCCCTGTTGAACAGGAATGGTAACACCTT
>CANJEF010000147.1 GCA_947472965.1 Sphingobacteriales bacterium | reverse complement strand
GCTTGATTATTGGAGGAGTTTCATTTTCAGGAAGTATGATTGCATGGGGTAAGCTGAACGGTAAAATCAAAGATTTTTCTTTCAAGGGGCAACATATTTTTAACCTGGTGGTTCTGATTGCAAACTTGCTATTGGCAGCCTATATTGTTGTTGGCAGACCAGAGCAAAGTCCTTTTTATTTTTATTTGATCAGATTCTTGTCTTTACTATATGGTGTCTTTTTTGTACTTCCGATTGGTGGTGCAGATATGCCTGTTGTAATCTCTTTATTGAATTCATTTACAGGAGTCGCTGCAGCATGCGGAGGATTCTTGTATGATAATAAAGTGATGTTGACTGGTGGAATTTTGGTAGGTGCAGCTGGCACCCTTTTAACGATTTTGATGTGTAAAGCCATGAACCGGTCGCTCAAGAATGTATTGATAGGGTCTTTCGGCGGCGGTAGTTCCACCGGTTCCGGGATAGCCATTACTGGTGCATACAAAGAGATTTCTTTAAGCGATGCTGCTGTTGTTATGGCCTATGCAAACAAGGTGATGATTGTTCCTGGGTATGGCTTGGCTGTGGCTCAAGCGCAGCATGTTTGCCACGAACTCGAAAAAACACTTGAAAGCAAAGGTGTTGAGGTAAAATATGCCATTCATCCTGTTGCGGGTAGAATGCCCGGGCACATGAATGTACTGCTTGCTGAAGCGGATGTGAGCTATGAAAAGCTCCTTGAGATGGAGCTTGCAAATGAGGAGTTTAAATCTGCAGATGTAGTATTGGTGCTTGGCGCAAATGATGTAGTAAATCCTGCGGCTAAATCAGATCCGGATTCCCCCATATATGGAATGCCAATTTTGGAGGTTGAAGAGGCAAAGCATGTGATCGTTAATAAGCGCAGCATGAAGCCTGGCTATGCAGGTATTGAAAATCAGCTTTTCTTTCAACCAAAAACTTCTATGCTCTTCGGAGATGCTAAAAAAGCACTCCAAGATCTCCTTGCTGAAATCAGAAACATTTGATTGCATAAAATGGGTACGGTAATCCAGTTTTGATTTCATATTTTTATGGGATTAAAATTGGTTTAACATGAGAATTTTTATTACCACACTTATAATTTCTATTTTCTTCCTACAGACTTCTGCACAGCAAAAAATGAGCGGATTTTTTCCAGCCAATGTGCAAAAACAAGCTGATTACGAAAAGGAATTTGATGCCTTGATCAGCACTAAAAACCAGGATGAGTGGATGAGGTTTCTTACATCCAGACCTCACCATTTGGGATCCATTCAAGGTAAAGCCAATGCTGATTTCATGGCCAACCTTTTCAAGCAATGGGGATATGAAACAGAGCTGGCAACATATCAAGTATTATTTCCAACACCAAAGTCAAGATTGCTTGAATTGCTGGGTGATAAGCCATACAAGGCGAGGCTTGAAGAAACTACTTTGAAAGAAGATGGAACCTCCGGTCAAAAATCCGAGCAGCTTCCTTCCTATAATGCATATTCTGCAGATGGTGATGTAACGGCTGAACTCGTATACGTTAATAGAGGGGTCCCAGCAGATTATGATGAATTGGATAAGATGGGCATTAGTGTTAAAGGGAAAATTGTTATTGCAAAATATGGTGGATCATGGCGTGGGATCAAGCCAAAGGTGGCTGCCGAACATGGTGCCATCGGTTGTTTGATTTATTCAGATCCTATGGATGATGGTTTTGCAGAAGGTGATGTGTATCCTAAGGGCCCTTTTCGTCCAAAGCAAGGGGTACAACGAGGATCTGTGATGGACATGCCCGTATATCCTGGCGATCCAACTACACCAGGATATGGCTCTACTCCCGATGCCAAAAGGCTTGACAGGAAGGATATCACTACGATCATGAAAATTCCAGTGATGCCAATTTCGTATGAAGATGCGTTGCCCCTGCTCGCAGCTCTTGAAGGTCCCGTTGTGCCTGCTTCTTGGCGTGGAGGACTTCCATTAACTTACCATGTTGGTCCGAGTGTTGCAAAAGTAAGGTTGGCCCTGCAATTCAACTGGGATTACAAACCGGTGTATAATGTTATTGCAAAAATGAAGGGTAGTGAGTTTCCTGATGAATGGGTTATTCGCGGAAACCACCATGATGGTTGGGTGAATGGTGCTGCAGATCCAATCAGTGGGATGGTAGCAGAAATGGAAGAAGCCAGGGCCATGGGAGAACTTGCAAAAAAGGGCTATAGGCCCAAAAGGACATTGGTCTTTTGTGCTTGGGATGGTGAAGAACCCTCATTATTGGGCTCAACAGAATGGGTTGAAGACCATGCAGAGGAATTGAAAAAGAAAACGGTGGCCTACCTGAATTCTGATGGAAATAGCAGGGGCTTTGTGGGATTCAGCGGTTCTCATGCATTGGAACAATTTTTCAATGAAATTGCTGGAAGCGTAGTTGATCCTCAAACAGGTGTAACTGTTTCTGAGCGTCGCTATGCAAAAGCATTGATGGATGCCGATAGAAATGGCAAGGCTAGAATGATAGGTAATAAATACATGAAAATCGGTGCATTGGGTGCTGGTTCAGATTACTCTCCATTTTTTCAACACCTGGGAATACCATCTGCAAACATCGGTTATGGTGGAGAGGGCGATGGCGGAGAGTATCATTCAATTTATGATTCATACGATCATTTCACGAGGTTTAAAGACCCTGGATTTCAATATGGAACTGCATTGGCTAAAACAACGGGCAGGGCAATGCTTCGCCTGGCGAATGCGGATGTTTTACCATTTGATTATTCCATCTTGGTTAAAACGATTGGCGAGTATGTTGCAGATGTAAAATCTTCTTTGGAGATTAAAAGAAACGACAATGAAATGGTTAATCGGCTGATTAAGGAAAAGGCCTATGAGCTTGCTCAAGATCCGACTTTGGCTTATGCAAAGCCAAAGGTAGCAGCACAGGTACCATATCTTGATTTTAGCAAAATAGACAATGCGATGGCTTCTGTTAAAATAACTGCAGATGAGTTAAAAATAGCAATTGAAAAAGCAGGTTCAACGAACGTACAAAAGCGGACTCAGTTGAATGAAATTCTTTATCAATCTGAGCAAAAGTTATTGAATCCAGGTGGTTTGCCTCGTAGACCTTGGTATAAACACATGATTTATGCCCCCGGTTTTTATACAGGATATGGCGTTAAAACCTTGCCAGGGATTCGTGAAGGTATTGAGGAGAGTAATTGGAAAGAAGCGCAAGAGTATATTAATATTGTTGCTTCAACGCTAATGCAATTTAACCAGTCACTCCAAACCGGCATTGAAATTTTAAAATGATTTTTCCCCAAGGATTTCTAAACTCGTTGGTGGGTTGTAATGGTTTTGATTTGAATGATTTTGTGGAAGCCCATACCCATGAGGGGGTTATTTCCATAAGGATGAATGAAGCTAAAATCAACCATCTTGTTGATGCTGATTCCGCTTTTTCTTCAATTCAAGAAGGCATATTTAATAGCAATAATATCAAGGGTAAGGTTCCTTGGTCCAATGCAGGAAAGTATCTTAAAAAGCGACCAAGCTTTACACTTGATCCACTTTTTCATGCCGGGCTTTACTATGTTCAAGAAGCATCCAGCATGTTTATTGAACATATTATTAGAGTCAGTTTGCCTAAAAAACAAACTATGACTGCCTTGGATCTTTGTGCTTCTCCGGGAGGAAAGACAACACTTTTGGCTTCTCTACCCAATTTTAGGCTTGTATTGGCAAATGAAATTATTCAAACAAGGGTTGGACCTTTATTTGAAAATGTTGTAAAATGGGGTGCGCCACATGTTTTTGTTTCGAATAATGACCCCAAGGATTTTGCAAAACTTGGACAATTCTTTGATTTGGTTTTGGTTGATGCCCCATGCAGTGGAAGCGGACTTTTCCGAAAAGACCCACATGCAAGAGAAATGTGGAATGATGGTCTTGTAGAATTTTGTTCTCTCAGGCAAAAACGGATATTGGGCGATGCTGTAAATGTGCTTGCTGATAATGGGTATCTTTTGTACTCAACTTGTTCTTTTTCTCATGAAGAGAATGAAATGAACCTGGATCATCTCGTCGAGGCATATGGATTGGAGTCTGTAAAAGTAGAGGTTCCAGATAACTGGGGTGTAGTAGAGTCGCAATCTACAACTCACAAGGCTTTTGGATATCGATTTTATCCGGGGAAGCTTGACGGTGAAGGCTTTTTTTGTGCCTTACTAAAAAAGACTTCATCTAATGGGAGAGTGGGCTCAGTAAGTAAGGGTGGGGTTCAGCAGTCGTATAAATGCAATATTGGAAAATGGCTTGAAAATTCCTCTGAGCTTTTTTTTTCATTATACAATGATGACCTTTTTGCAGTGCAAGCAAATCTTATAGCCGATGTAGCCATGTTTCAACAAGCCCTTCATTTGAAAAAATCGGGTGTCCGAATGGGTGCTATGATAAGGGGTGAATTGAATCCTGACCACGAACTCGCAATGAGCTTACTGGGCTCATCTCAAATAAAACGACAAGAGTTGACACTTGAGCAGGCTTTGGTGTTTTTGAAAAAAGAAAAGCTTGACATTCCCTTTGAAGAGAAAGGTTGGATTATCATGACCTATATGGGAGCTCCACTGGGCTGGCTAAAGGCAATGGAAGGCCGTTCTAACAACTATTATCCAAAGAATTGGAGAATAACCATGCGCAGTTGACAAAGAAATTGGAACTTGTTGCAGGAATTTATAAATTT
>CANJEF010000146.1 GCA_947472965.1 Sphingobacteriales bacterium | reverse complement strand
TTTGATAAAACAAATGAATTTTCCATACCCAATGAATATTTTGAGAACTTTAGCAATTCCCTTCTCGATAAGATTCGCTTAAGCCAATCAGTCGATGATGAACTCAAAGAAATTGCACCTACCCTGATACACCTGCGGTCGGAAAATCCATTCTATGTCCCTGAAGGATACTTTTTGTCCAATTCATTCGTATCGCCACAAAAAAAATCAAGATTAACCCCTGTTTTTCAAATGAGGAAACTTCTGCGCTATGCCGCAGCAGCATGCATCATAGGGTTAGCATTATTCTCCCTTATGAGGGTTAAAATAGACTTTTACAAACCTGATATTGCAATAAAATTAAATAGCCAACAAACTGAGGAACTCTCCATAGCCGATATGTCAGTTTATTTGGAACAAATGGACAGCATTGGTCACGATAGCGATACAGATTTTTCAAATGGAGATGAATCAAATTTGCTGGTTGACCTAGATAAACAAACCATTCAAGAGGTGCTTAATGAAATTCCAGACAAAGGAATTATGGCGTTTATTGAAGAGCAGGAATTCCAATCTGATAAATCGATCAATTAGAATATAAAACGAATCAAATAATTTTATGAAAATCATATTCTCAATATTAATTGTATTAGCACCCTTTTTACAGGCCAATAGCCAGCCTTTAAACCGTGAAAAAGGAGAAGCAAAATCAAATGATTTGCGCAAAATACAGGCAATGGAGATGGCTTACATCACAAAAGAATTAAACCTTAATCCTGAAGAGGCGCAAAAATTTTGGCCAATTTTCAACCAATATCGAAATGAAATAAAAGAAATAGCATCTAATAGGAGCGGAACAGACCGCTTGGATAAGCAACAAAAGATGCTCGACCTGAGAAAAAGGTACAGGGGGGATTTTACAAAAGTGCTTGCCCAAGAGAGGGCAAACAAAGTTTTTGGAGCCGAGGAAGACTTTAAGTCATTGGTTAGGAGGGAGTTCCAAAAAAGACAGACAGAAAAAAGACAGTTTGAAGGTAGAAAAAAAGGGTTCTAAATAAATTATTTTATTGTAATTTCAACGCGGTGTTTTTCATAGGTTAGCAACGGCTGGCTCTTTTTAGAGCTGGCCTCTTTTTTTAGTTCACGTATTAATACTTAAAATAGAAAAATTAGAACCCCATTGTAACTACGTTAGCTTAGATTTATAACTACGTATTAATACTTAACGGTGATCTGATTTATTTTAGATTTAATAAAAGTGTCAGCTATTTTTCTAGATGAAATTGGTAAGTTGGGATTTTTATGTCGTGGTAAAAAAGAAATAACCAACCCTCCCTTGCCCCCTCTTCCCACCACTGTTGCCTCAATTCCATTGCATGCTTTCCATCATTATCATATTTTGCTACAAAGCGGGTTTTCATCTGCTGAAGTTGCGGAGCTTCATCGCCACCATAGAAAACAATTTGACCATGTTCCTTGATATGAAAAACCTGGTGATGGGGTGAATGTCCAGCACTTAACTGATAATGAATATATCCATCAATGCTACCGTGGTCATCCTCCAGAAATACAACCTGGTTGTTATTCGATAAACATTCAATTTTGTCACGCTGATAAGAGGGACTTTCCGACAGCATAGCGAAGTCCCATTCCTTCTTGTTAATATAATAAGTAGCTTGGGGGAATGCAGCTTGATATTCTTTTCGAGATTGATCAAACATCACCATGCCACCGGAATGATCTTTGTGCAAATGAGACATGAGCACTTTCGTTACATCGGACGGATATATTCCATTTAACGCAAGATTTTGATGCAACTGCAGAATGCCATGATTGTCAGCAAAACCCAATCCTGCATCCAACAACAAAATATCATTGCTTGTTATCACAACAAAGGGTTGAATTTCAACAAGTAAACTTCCTCTAGACCTTTCCTGCAATTCATCAACAGATTTATTAAAAGGAACAAATTCTTTTGTGTGATCAATTGTAAAAGCCCCTTCTGACAATGGGATGATTTTCATTTTAATGTTTTGTTTATCGAAGTATCATCTGCCTATCAGCATCCAATTTGACTAAAATAAAAATAAGTACAGAAAAGGTGAGCAAAGCGGTGCCTCCATAACTCATAAAGGGAAGGGGTATACCAATTACGGGAACAATACCGATTGTCATGCCAATATTTATAAATACATGGAAAAAAATAACAGACCCAACACCATAGGCGTATACCCTGCTAAAAACACTGCGCTGTCTTTCTGCAACTTTAATAATCCTAAATAATAAAAAGAGATACAATGACAGCAACACCAAACTTCCCAAAAAGCCAAATCCTTCTCCAATGGTACAAAAGATGAAGTCCGTTCGTTGCTCTGGCACAAAATCATACCTTGTCTGGGTTCCCTTCATTAACCCTTTCCCACTGAAACCGCCAGAGCCAATCGCAATTTTACTTTGCTTCACATTATAGTTACCGGCCCTTTTCTTTTCTTCGATTTTCTTTACGTCTTCTTCACTCAATGACTCGAGATCAACCTGAAAATCCTTTCCTACAGTAGCATAAATGCGTTGAACCTGATAGGGCTTCAATATATTGTTGAATAAAAATGGAACCGCAAAGCGCTGTATTCCAACAGCAGCAGCCCAAATAAATAAAATAAAAAGCAGTAAACCTTTGTTGCGTTTCAGATGATTTCTCACCAAAAGTATTGCTAATATAGCAAGCACGGTTAGAATAATTGCAAGTACATTTTGATTAATCAACAAAGTGAGTATCACTAACAAGACAATAGAAAACGCAATACTCAATAAAACTGAGGGTAACCCTTCCCTATACATGACAATGAAAAAAGAAAAATACACCAATGCCAATCCTGTCTCACTTTGCATGATTGACAAGGCCGCAGGAACCAATACTATCGCAGATGCAATTAACTGTGAACGTATTTTGGAAAAATTTAATTCAGGTGATGATAGATATTTAGCAAGGGCCAAACAAACAAAAATCTTACAAAGCTCGGCTGGCTGTACCTGAAAATTAGCGAACCTGATAATTGATTCAGTACCCTTTATCTCCGTATGGAAAGGAAAAACCAAAAGCAACATTAGAATACCCAAGGCATACAAGATGTTAGCAGTTGCAGTGAAAAACTTACTATCTGCAAGCAAGATAAACACCCCCACTATTGCACTGATAATGAAATAAAAACTTTGCCTGCTATAATCAGTCCTAAGTGAAATAAATCCACGAAGAATATCCTCTGAACGATAGGTGGTTGCGAAAATACTTGCAATACCTGCAATAACAAGTAAGAAATAGACAAGGATCAACGTCCAATCTATTCCCTTGGATATTTCAAATGAATTGTTCTTCATGTTCAGGTTTGATGGCAACTAAGTGTGTCAACAATAATAAAACTGGGCTGCCGTTTCGCTTTATAGGGATGGCATTAAATGAAATTGAAATAGTTCTTGCTTTTTGCTTTTCCAGGTTTAATTGACGAAGTGAATCGAGTTTTCTTCTTTTAGACTTCACAATTGGTAGGATAATTTCCTTCTGTTCAATTCTTTCAACTTCACTCCACCTTGCCTTAGACAAGGTATCCGTTAAATATTTTTCAATCATCAATGATGCGATTGGGCCGGCCCAGGTGGATCCAAAACCAGCATTTTCAACTATAACAGCAATTGCAATTTTAGGATTTTCTCTGGGTGCAAAACACACAAACCATGAGTGATTGGCCAGTTTTTCTCTCTTCCCATAGATGATTCCATAATTTTCAGCAGTACCTGTTTTCCCTGCAAGCGCTATCCCCTCAATTCTTGCGCCAAATGCTGTGCCTCGCTCAACCACATCCTGCATACCAAGCTGCACGATGCTATAGGCCGTATCGGGTATTTTTGTAACCTCGTGTCTAACTTTATATTCGTCCAATAAATTTTCATCTTTGGAAATATTGTCGATTGAACTAACAAAATGGGGCGTATAATAATATCCCTTGTTGGCAACAATACACATCACATTTGCCATTTGAAGGGGTGTGGCTTGCATTTCACCCTGACCAATACCCAGAAAGACATTTGTACAGGAGCTCCATGATTTATTATAAAGCTTGTTATAAAAACTTGTATCTGGAATAAATCCATTGTCTTCACTAGGTAAGTCTATTTTTAAATTGACCCCCAAACCAAATGAATTCATGTATTTTTTCCATCTCAAATATCCATTAACCGTGTTGCCCTCGCGGGGATTGTCTATCGCTAGTCGGTATAAATGAGAGAAATAACTGTTGCATGAGTTGGCAAGTGCCATCCTCAGGTTAGCAGCATGACCAGGATTTTTATGTTCGCATGCGATGGCTCTTCTACATCCAAAATAAGCGCCGCTGCAACCCAATCCGAAATTAGGCGTTATCAGACCTTCATCCAAAGCAACTAATGCACCCAAAGGCTTGATGGTAGATCCTGGTGGATATTGGCCTTTAATAGCCCTATTGAACAAGGGCCTCGCAGTGTCTCGCAACATCCAGGAGAAATTAAGCTTTCGTTGACTACCAGTTAAAAGATTCGGATCATAGGTTGGTCCGCTTGCCATCGCGAGTATACCACCCGTTTTCGGTTCAATGGCAACAACAGCACCCAATTTATTTTTTAGAAGTCTCTCAGCAAGGATTTGAAGATCTATATCAAGATAGGTTCGCAGATTTTTCCCGGCCACTGCAACTGAATCGTATTTTCCATTTTCATAAGGCCCTACAATTCGATTTTTATTG
>CANJEF010000145.1 GCA_947472965.1 Sphingobacteriales bacterium | reverse complement strand
TTCTGTTTATCCCATTTGTGATAGAGATATTGACAATATCAAGGGTATTGTTTCCGTAAAGGACCTTTATGTGACTGATGATGATATCCTTTTCAAGGAGGTGATGAAAAATCCATTATTTGTGCCGGAAAATATCAGTCCATATCAGTTGCTCGAAAAGTTTAAGCAAACAAAAATCCATACAAGTTTTGTTGTGGATGAATATGGAACATTACTTGGGCTTGTTACATTAAATGATTTACTTGAAGCCATTGTTGGTGATCTGCCTCAACATAACGTTAGCGATTACGAAATTATTAAAAGGGAGGATGGCACTTATCTTGTAGATGGACAGATTCCTTTCTATGATTTTCTCACCAGGTTTGAAAAAGCCGATTGGATGAATGAAGGTGAGCAGGATTTTGATACCCTAGCCGGTTTCATTTTGCACACATTGGAAAGAATTCCTTCAGTGGGTGATAAGTTTGAATGGAAGGGCTTTTCTATTGAAATCATTGACATGGATGGACACCGCATTGATAAGGTTTTGGTTGGAATTTCAGACCAAATTAAAAACGAAATGGAGGACTAACGGATGATGGATCTTTCACTTGTTGGTAAAAAGGCTCTAGTGTCTGGAGGATCGCAAGGGATTGGAAAGGCAATCGCTATAGAACTTGCCGAATTGGGTGCCTCATGCATTCTGTTATCTCGTAATGAAAAATCACTGAAGTCTGCATGTGAGTCACTCAGTACTGAACTTGGGCAATTACACCACTACCACTCAATTGATTTCAATGATCGCAATGCCCTGGAAAAATTAATTTCAACTATAACGGCAAAGGAGACCATTGATATTCTGATAAATAATACAGGCGGACCTGCCGCCGGAATGATTGTTGATGCCAATGAATCTGAATTTGAAAATGCTTTTAGTCAGCATGTTATTTGCAATCATATTCTTACTAAACACTTGATACCAGGAATGAAGTCAAACGGGTATGGCAGAATCATCAATGTGATATCAACAAGTGTTCGTATTCCATTGGATAACCTGGGTGTTTCAAATACGATTAGAGGTGCGGTTGCTTCCTGGAGCAAATCCATGTCAAATGAATTGGCTCAATTCGGGATAACAGTAAACAGTTTATTGCCTGGATTCATTGCTACTTCAAGGCTTGATGCTGTGGCAACACATTTCTCTGAGAAGGCACAGGTTGAGAAGGAAGTGATGGTGGAAAGAATGAAGTCATCTGTTCCAGCAAAGCGATTTGGTGAACCTAAGGAAATTGCTGCCGTTGCAGCCTTTCTGGCATCCCCTGCAGCATCATATGTTAATGGTGTGAGCATTCCTGTTGATGGCGGCAGAACTGGAACAATATAATTTTTTACCATGATGTTTGAAAAAACCCGAAGTTTCGCTTTGGAGCTTGATGCACAGGATAGGCTTGGTGATTTTCAAAAATGGTTTTTATTTCCTGAGACCAATGGTGCTAAGAATGTATATTTTTTAGGGAATTCCCTTGGGCTCCAACCTGTTTCTGCACGTTTGGCATTGGCAAAGGTGTTGCAACAATGGGCTGATCTTGGAGTTGAATCATTTTTCAAAGGCAAAGAGCCTTGGCTTGAATTTCATCAGCAACTAGCCTCAAAACTAGCGGTGATTGTTGGGACAAAGCCAAGTGAGATAAGTATCATGAACCAACTTTCGGTGAATATTCACCTGATGCTTGCCAGCTTTTACAATCCTGTTGGTAGGCGAAAAAAAATCTTGATAGAGGCCAAGGCATTCCCTAGTGATCAATATGCTTTAGATTCTTTTTTAAGAATGCTTGGAGCGGATCCCAAAGATGTACTGATTGAAATAAGTGCTGGTTCCGAAAATGATAGTATTGACGATGCAGATATTTTTCGAATGATCAAACAACATGGCGATGATATTGCCCTTGTTTTTCTGGGTGGCGTAAATTATTATACAGGACAGTTATTCGATATACAAAAAATAACAGCAGTTGCTCATGAAGTTGGTGCAGTTGTTGGATTTGATCTTGCACATGCCGCAGGCAATGTGTCCTTGGAATTGCATGATTGGGATGTTGATTTCGCTTGCTGGTGTTCGTATAAATATCTCAATGCCGGACCGGGTGCTATGGGTGCAGTGTTCATCAATGAACGATTTCATAAAAATCAATCTATGAACAGGCTTGCAGGTTGGTGGGGAAACAAAGAAGAGAACCGCTTTTTGATGAATCGGGATTTCGACCCAGCTTCAGATGCTACAGGATGGCAGTTGAGTACACCTTCTATACTGCTCTTTGCATGTCTTAAGGCTTCGTTGTCCATTTTTGAGCACGCAGGTTGGAACAATATCTTGGCAAAGCAAGACTTGATGAAGCGCTGGTTGAAATTCCTCCTGGATGATCTTATTGACGCTGATACATCAGGAGCAATAAAGTGCCTAACTCCAACTTCCAGGGGTTGTCAGGTTTCACTTTATTTTGCTAAAAATGGCAAAAAGGTTTTTGAGAAAATTACAAGCAAAGGCTTCATGGTGGATTGGAGAGAACCAGGCGTTATAAGACTGGCGCCCGTTCCCCTTTACAATAGTTTTACAGAAATATGGGATTTTTATGAAGCGTTGCGAACTATATTGAGTGAAATAAAATCAAATTAAACGATGAACAGGTCCAGGTTAATTGAAAGAATACGGGAATCAAAATCATATCTCTGTGTAGGATTGGATACCGATCCAACAAAATTGCCGGCATCCGTACTTGGTGATGAGGATCCTGTATTTTCTTTCAACAAGGCAATCATCGATGCAACCCTTCCTTATTGCGTGGCCTATAAAATAAACACTGCTTTTTATGAAGCTCAAGGTGCAAAAGGATGGCTTTCTATGGAAAAAACTGTTAACTATATCCCTTCAACACATTTTACAATTGCGGATGCAAAGCGCGGTGATATTGGTAATACTTCTTCACAGTACGCAAATGCATTTTTAAAAAATCTTCCTTTTGATTCCATAACCATTGCGCCATATATGGGGGAGGACAGTGTTAAACCTTTTTTGCAGTTTGAAGATAAATGGGCCATTGTATTGGGCCTCACATCCAATCCCGGGGCGATGGATTTTGAGATGAAGAAGTTGGAGGGTGAAGATGGAAAACGACTTTATGAAGAAGTTATAACATCCGTTTCAAAGTGGGGTAACATCAATAATATTATGTTTGTTGTAGGTGCAACAAGAGCGGATGAATTTTTGAACTTGAGAAAAATTGCACCGGATCACTTTTTTCTGGTTCCTGGTGTAGGAGCTCAAGGGGGAAGCCTTTCAGCCATTTCTGAAAAAGCAATGAACAAGGATGTTGGTATCCTGGTAAATGTAAGCAGGGATATTATTTATGCCTCCAATGGATTGGATTTTGCTGAAGTTGCTGGTGAAAAGGCAAAGGGTTTTTCAATGGAGATGGCGCAGTATCTTTAATTTGCCTGGTATATTTTTTCAGCTAATTTTCTGGCCCATTTACTGTATTCCAAGCCTGAAGGATGGAGTTTGTCTCGTGCAACAAGCGCCTGATTATTTTTGACATCTCTTGAGCCTTCAGTTATTTCAATGTAAGACACACTGTATTTTTCTGAGATGCTTTTATTGATGTTATTGAATGCATCAATCTCTTCAGCTATTTTTTTTGTATCTCTACCTTCTGCAAAAGGGGTAGCACCCCAATCAGGTATGCTGATTACAAAAACGTGGTTTGAATTATTTCCTGAAAGCACTATTGCTCTTTTAAGCAAGGCTTCAAATTCGATTTCATATTCACTTGCTTTTTTTCCACGGTACTGGTTGTTAACACCAATCAAAAGACTTACATAATCATACTTGCTCATGAATTGCGTGCCGTTCATGGCAGTAGCTAATTCATCCGTTGTCCAACCCGTCTTTGCAATTATTTCCGGGGCGTTGATGGAAAAGCCTTTCTCTCGTAATATTTGTATTGCCTGGTATGGATACGAATCATATATAGGCACACTCTCGCCAATCGTATAGGAATCACCCAATGCTAGGTATGTTTTAGGAATATTTTGTTCGATAGGTTGGTTCATGAGAATCAGGTGTAATATGAATGGTAATAGTTTCATGGCTTTTTAAATAAGTATATTTTATTCTTCAAGGTTTCTGCTGTTAGAATATATTCTCCACTTTTCTATAACGGCCTCTATGTCGGGCGGCAGCGTACTCTCAAAAACCATTCTTTCGCCGGTTTCCGGATGTGTAAAGCCCAATATTCTTGCGTGTAAAGCTTGTCGACGGCATATCCCAAAGCAATTGTCAACAAACTGCTTGTATTTGGTAAAGACAGTTCCTTTCAAAATCCGATTACCTCCATATACTTCGTCATTGAAAAGAGAATGTCCAACATGTTGCATATGAACCCTGATTTGATGCGTTCTTCCAGTTTCAAGAACACATTCTATGAGACTTACATATTTCAAATTTTCCAGCACGCGGTAATGCGTGATGGCTTCTTTCCCATGATCTCCATCAGGGAACACATCCATGATTTTTCTTAATCTCAAATGCCTTGCAATATTTCCAGCAATGGTGCCTGATTCCTGATCAAATGAGCCCCATACAAGGGCAATGTATTTTCTCTCAACCGTATGATCGAAGAATTGTTTTGCCAACCTGACTGACGCAGTGGGAGATTTGGCCAGCACAATCAACCCTGTGGTGTTTTTGTCGATACGGTGTACCATGCCAAATCTGGGCAATTGCTTCTCTGAAATAT
>CANJEF010000144.1 GCA_947472965.1 Sphingobacteriales bacterium | reverse complement strand
TACCTCGCAATTGGACTTGGCACCATGAGTGGTGGATGGAAAATTGTGAAAACAATGGGGACCAAAATCACCAAAGTTACTCCATTGGAAGGTGTTGCGGCTGAAACAGCCGGTGCATTCACTTTATTTTTTACAGGACAAATGGGTATCCCGGTCTCAACAACCCATACCATAACTGGATCAATCATTGGAGTAGGAGCTACTAAAAGACTTAGTGCAGTAAGGTGGGGCGTTACAACATCATTGATTATTGCTTGGATACTAACAATTCCAGTAAGTGCCTTGCTTGCAGCATTGGTTTATTGGATAAGCACCTTCGTTTTTTAAACAACAACAATAGACGTGATGTGGAGTGGCTTACTTTGATTTGATCTTAAATGAGTAAGTGATTGTAGTACCGAAAATATGGTATTGGCGCCGATACTTCTTTGCATAATCCGGGCGATTTATATAAAAAACTTCCGCTTGTAGGTATTTTTTAAAATCATAACGCAAACCAACTTGATGCCTGTAATTATCTATTGTAATCCCTGATGCTATCTTATAAATTGGCTCCGTAGATAATACTAGTGATGTGTTTTTAACAAATGGGAAACGACCTCTAAGTCGCGCACGCAAAAAATGATCATCGTCATTCTCTTTCAATAAATCATCAAAATCTTGTATCTGATTTTGATAGAGTAATCTAAAATCAGTTTTAATTTTTTTTATATTGTAATCTATATCAACCCCTGCAGTAAACCGATTATATGTGCCATTAAGGACTTTTGACAAGCGATACTCTCCCAGTAATGACAACGGTTTAATCAAACGCTTCTTAAGACCGAATGAATAATAAGACCCATTATTCTTAGTCAGGTTGTTATTAAGCCGTGTTTGATATGAAAAATCGAAGCTCCATTTTTTAGGCAAATCAGCCTCAACATTAGCACCAAACCATCCCTGAATATCAGTTGGATCCGTTTTGGTTGCTTGTCCGAATACAAACTGACACGAAAAAATAAGAAAGGCAAATAAATAAAGCTTATTTCTGATCATAGTAAATATGTATCACAGCACTGTCTTTTAAATAATCAATCGCACCAATTTCTATATGGTTGATCGACAAACCTGTTCTTCTTTCCAGTTCAGAGTTTAACTCATTTCTTTTATCAGGATGAACTAAGTCAGTACGATCAAAATCAATTTGTATACAAGACCTATTTTTTAAGATTAGCCCTGATTCCAACAAAAATGTTATAATTACAATAAACACTACAATAAGAATTAATTCAAGTAAGGATCCACTACTAACTGCAGTAATTAAACCGATGGCAATGCATAAAAAAAGATACGTCATATCCTTTGCTGAAATCCCTTCAGTACGATACCGCAACATTGAAAATATGGCAAACAAACCAAAAGCCGCTCCCGTGCTCATCTCAACCCTATTCAGTAAATAGCTGATAAAAAAAACAATGATATTAAAAGAAAAAAATGTCAAAAAAAGATCAGTACGCCTGTAGTTCTTCAAATAGATAAAACGAACGAGGATTACTATAGCTAAAAGATCAATTATCAATTTTAGTGCCAACAAAGAAATCACATCAGCACCCATCCCATCAAAAACGACTTGAAGTATTTTCATATTAATTAAATATTTTTTTAACCGTCCTAAGCAACGGCATGAAATTATTGATTTTTAAGCAAGATTCAAGATTGATAAGTCCGAAGCAATATTTGCTAAATGAAACAGGAACAATGCGCATATCATGCATGAGTAAATTAAATAAAGAATGCTTATGGTTTAGTCCCTTACTTTCTACCAAAACCATCTGAGTTCTCTCATAAGTCCGCCCATGATAATCAACATTATAAAAAAAATCAAAGGTGACCTTTTCATTCCTGTTTTTATGATAGAGACTAACTCGATTATAATTGACTGTTAATTTTTTGAAAAGTGATGGTACTTTAAATCCAATTGCCTCATAAATAAATGAATCATAGTTATCAATAACAAAACTAGAAATGTCGATTTCAGTTCTGATCTTACGCGTAAATCCCTTGTTATCTTTACTCTTTATCTCCAGAAAACTTTTGCCATCCTGATAGGTTCTTGTTCTGATTTTTTGCCTGGGGAGTTTACCCCTTTGGTGATCGGAGTAAAACCGGAAATCAGCTGTATCATAATATTGGGTATTGTATTCAAACAGACTATTTCCGTCGTTAACAAGTATATCGTACTCCCCCTTTAACTTTTCAAATATCAGTGAAAATGAATCGTTATCAATTATATACTTCAGATCTTTGCGGTTAGATAGTAATAATTCACGAGGCAGCTCAGAAAAAAGCACCTTAGAAAAGCCCTCACTGATATCATCAGAAGTTAATGGTGCATTTAATATCATATACCAATATAAACATAAAGCTGAAACTTATCATTCTCAAAATCAATAAACCGCAGAATGATATTAAATAAGAAAGGCCATCCTCTGGATGGCCTTTCTACTATGATATAGTTTACTAGATCAATTAATTATCAAATTTTAGTTCCAATCCAAGTCCACGAAGTTCATGAACAAGAACATTAAAGGATTCTGGAATTCCTGCCTTAGGCACGTTATCCCCTTTAACGATGGCCTCATAAGTCTTAGCCCTACCAATGATATCATCGGATTTGAGTGTAAGCAATTCCTGAAGGATGTTCGAAGCTCCGTAAGCTTCCAATGCCCACACTTCCATCTCACCGAAACGCTGGCCTCCGAACTGTGCCTTACCGCCCAACGGTTGTTGTGTAATAAGACTATATGGACCTATTGAACGGGCATGCATTTTGTCATCAACCATGTGGTGTAACTTAAGCATATAGATGATACCTACAGTAGCTTTTTGATGGAACCTTTCACCGGTTTCACCATCATATAGATAGGTATGACCGAAGCTTGGCAATTCAGCTTTTTCGATAAGTGCTTTAATTTCATCAACAGTAGCACCGTCAAAGATTGGAGTTGAGAATTTCAATCCGAGCTTCTCACCTGCCCATCCCAAGATCGTTTCGTATATCTGACCAAGGTTCATACGAGAAGGTACACCTAGTGGATTAAGTACAATATCAACTGGAGTTCCATCTTCTAAGAAAGGCATATCCTCAGCCCTAACAATTTTAGCTACGATACCTTTATTACCATGGCGACCTGCCATTTTATCTCCAACCTTAAGCTTGCGCTTTACGGCAAGATAAACCTTGGCAAGCTTTAATACACCAGCTGGAAGTTCATCACCAATTGAAATATTGAATTTTTCACGTTTGTAACGACCAAGCTCTTCATTATACCTGATGCTATAGTTGTGCAATAGTGTATTGATAGAATGATCAACGGCTTCATCACTAGTCCATCCAAGCGGGTTGATATTCTGGTAATCAATTCCAATTAATGCTTTTGCATTGAACTTTGAGCCCTTCGGTATAATTACCTCTCCAAAATTATTGGAAACACCTGAAGAGGACTTGTCTTTCAACAAAGTTTGCAATTTACTCACCAGAAGATCAAGAATATCTTTCTCGTTTTGGGTATGAATTGCTTCAAGTTTTTCGATTGCAGCTTTTTCCTTTGTCTTTGAATTTTTATCTTTCTTGGCACGCTGGAATAGTTTTTTTCCAATCACGACTCCTTCTGTTCCACTTGGTGCTTTTAATGATGCGTCTTTGGCATCACCTGCCTTATCACCAAAAATTGCACGTAATAATTTCTCTTCCGGAGTAGGATCACTTTCCCCTTTCGGAGTTATTTTACCAATCAGAATATCCCCTTCTTTTACTTGAGCACCTATTCTGATGATACCATATTGATCAAGATCTTTAGTGGCTTCTTCAGAGACATTTGGAATGTCTGGAGTCAGTTCCTCTTCACCCAATTTAGTATCACGTACTTCAAGTTCAAATTCAGAAATATGGATAGAGGTGAACAAGTCTTCACTAACTACCTTTTCATTTATCACGATGGCATCCTCGAAATTATATCCTTTCCATGGCATGAATACCACTTTAAGGTTTCGTCCAAGGGCAAGCTCACCGTTTTTCACAGCATAACCTTCGGTAAGAAAATCACCATTCTTTACGCGTTGACCTTTGGCCACTGCTGGTCGAAGGGTAATTGAAGTTTCTTGGTTCGTCTTGATGAACTTTGTGAGTTTATATATCTTGAGATCGTCTTCAAAACTTACCAATTTCATAGCCTCGTCACGCTCATAACGAACATGAATTTCATTTGCATCAACAAATTCGACAAGACCTTCACCTTCAGAATGCAACTGAATCCTTGCATCTCTTGCAGCTTTTGCTTCAAGACCGGTACCAACAATAGGAGCCTGTGGCTTGATCAATGGAACAGCCTGGCGTTGCATGTTTGATCCCATCAAGGCACGGTTGGCATCATCATGCTCAAGGAAGGGAATCAAGGATGCACTCAAACCTACGATTTGATTTGGAGCAACGTCCATGAACTCAACTTCTTCAGGGTTCAATATAGGGAAGTCGCCTGTTTGCCTTGCCTTTACCTTATCTTCTGCAAATTCATGCTTATCCGTTAATGGAACGTTTGCTTGTGCAATTTTCGCGGTATCTTCTTCTTCTGCGCTGAGGTATGTTAGTTTCTTTACTTCAACCTTTCCGTTGTTCACTTTACGATAAGGAGTTTCAATGAAACCCATATCGTTGATCTTTGCGTGAACGCAAAGGGTTGAAATCAGACCGATGTTTGGTCCCTCTGGTGTTTCAATGGTACAAAGTCTTCCATAATGTGAATAGTGTACATCACGCACCTCGAAACCTGC
>CANJEF010000143.1 GCA_947472965.1 Sphingobacteriales bacterium | reverse complement strand
CGTATTCTGCATTTTCTTTCAGGTCGCCTTTTTCCCTTGCTTCAGCAATTGCACGTGAAGCGGCAGGTCGATCAACTGATTTCATTTGGTGCAACTCCAATTTCATTTGCTCCAATGTTTCCTTGGTTACATATATTATGTCGCTCATAGTGTTTTTTTGAGTCCTTACTTGAAAAAAATAGCAACGCCCCAGTAATTCCTGAAGCGTTGCAATGAACAAAAGTAGGAAAATTTTGGAATATCAGCTCTCCGGCAAGAAGCCCAATTTTTGTAATAGTACATTGGCCATTTTAAAAAGTGCCTCATGGCTATACCCTGCAATATGAGGGGTAATAATCACATTACTGCGTTGTACTAGTTTATTGAACTGGCTTTTTTCATCACCAGTATAGTTGCTAAGATCTTCATTTTCAAGCACATCCAAGCCTGCCCCTAAAATCAGTCCTTCATCAAGTGCCTTACTCAGTGCACCGGTATCAACAACCTTACCGCGGCTCGTATTTAAAAAATAAGGTGCCTTTTTGAGTTTGCTGAAAAAACCCTCATTGGCCATGTGCTTGGTTTCCTGATTCAGGGGAAGATGCAAGCTAACTATATCAGCCAATTCCAGGAGTATAGGAAGATCAGTTTCAACAACATGCCCGCCACCAAAACCAGTGCGATATTTATCGTATGCCAATACCTCCACACCAAAAGAAGATAAAAGATTGGCAAACCGCTCACCAGTATTTCCAAATCCAATGATCCCTAATTTTTTTCCCTGTAGTTCAGTCCCCCGATTGGCGTCCCTAGACCAGATACCTTTTTTCACTTCATTGGCAGCACTGTTAATATGGCGCATCAATGAAAGCAACATGCCGAGGCAATGCTCAGCTACTGCATTCCGGTTACCTTCGGGACTACTTTCACATCGTATGTTTTTTGATCTTGCGTATTCAACATCAATCATTTCCATCCCACTACCCAACCTGCCTATCCACTTGAGTTGTGATGCTTCGTCCAACATATTCTTATCAATCTTCAACCGGGTTGTAACGATAAGTCCTTCATACGCAGGTATTATTTTTTTCAATTCATCATAACCTATAGCATGGTAGTCGTGAACTTCGAAGCCCGAAAGAACAAGCTGCTCCCTTAACCAGGGATGAGCAAATGCAGTAATTATTACTTTCGGTTTCATTTTAATTTTTTTACCAGGTATATGAAATCCTGAACAGATAATTGCTCTGCGCGCTTAGAAAAAATTTCTTCCTGTAACACCTCTTTTTCAAAATAGGGCTTTAACGGATTTCTCAATTGCTTTCGGCGTTGCCCAAAAGCTGCCTTCACCACCATCTGAAACTTTTTATGGTTGTCAACGCCGTATGGATTTCCCATTTTAGTAAGCCTGATAATACCACTAGTTACTTTGGGTGGTGGATTGAAGCATTCGGGGCTTACATCAAAAAGGTATTCTGTCTTGAAGTAAGCTTGTGTGAGTACACTCAAAATTCCATAATCTTTTGAGCCGGGAGGTGCGCAAATGCGAATGGCCACTTCCTTTTGAAACATCCCAATCATTGTTTCAACAAGATCCCTCCAGTCCAACACCTTAAAAACAATTTGAGTGGAAATATTATATGGAAAATTTCCAATGATGGTAAAGGGTTGATCAAAAGGAAGTGGTGCTTCAAGGATATCGTCTTCAATCAATTTACCTTTGATAGCTGGAAATTGTGTTTCGAGATAGCCTATCTTTTCCCTATCAATTTCTATCGCCTTGAACTCAATCGAGGGAATCTCAAGCAACATTCCGGTGATTGCACCTCCACCAGGACCAACTTCAAGGAGCCTTGAAAAAGGCTGCTGCTTGAGGGTATCTACGATCTTTGAACAAACGTTCTCATCCTTTAGAAAATGCTGTCCGAGTGATTTTTTGAGGGTGTACATCTGCTCAAAATTACGGCAAAGATCCCCGTTTTCATTGTACCTTTGACATTCATTAGAAAAGAAAGAAAATGAGCGCACAAAAAAGACCAGTGTTAGGGATTTCGGTGGGTGACTTAAACGGGATTGGTATCGAATTAATCATTAAAACCTTCTCGGACCCGAGGGTCATGGATTTTTGTACGCCGGTGGTTTTTGCATCTACAAAGGCCTTGAATTTTTACAGAAAATTATCGCCCGAAATTAATATCAATTATACTAGTATCAGGGAAATATCAAAGGCCCTCCCCAAGCAATTGAATGTATTTTCAACCTGGGAAGAGGATGTTGAAATTCAACCTGGAGAGATGAATGAAGTTGGTGGGAAGTATGGCGTTCTTTCATTGAAGGCAGCTGTTGCAGCTCTCAAAGACAAAAGCCTTGATATCCTTGTTACAGCCCCACTCAACAAGTACACGATGCAAAGCGGTGAATTCAATTTCACCGGACATACCCCCTATCTCAAAGAAGCATTTGAGGCAGATGATGTGTTGATGCTAATGGTTGCAGAAAATATGCGTGTAGGCTTGCTTACTGAACATGTTTCAATCATGGATGTTGCAAAAAACATTTCAAAGGAAAAAATCATCAAGAAGATCAACTTACTGAAAAACTCGTTGAAAAAGGATTTCGGGATTGATAAACCCAAAATAGCCTTGCTGGGATTAAACCCACATGCAGGTGATCAAGGTCTCGTAGGAAAAGAAGAAAAAGAAATTATACTGCCTGCAATTTTGGATTCAAGAAAATCTGATTGTGTAGTGATGGGGCCATATAGTGCTGATGCGTTTTTCGCGAGGGGGACCCATGAAAAATTTGATGCCGTGCTTGCAATGTACCACGATCAGGGATTGATTCCTTTCAAATCACTTGCATTTGGAGAAGGGGTAAACTTTACAGCAGGATTGTCTGTGATACGCACTTCACCTGATCATGGGACAGCCTTCGATATTGCTGGCAAAAACTTGGCAGATGAATCTTCATTCAGGGCAGCCATATTTACTGCCATAGAAATTTTCGATGCCCGGATGGGATATGCTGAACTTAGATCAAATCCACTCAGAAGAATGTCGGCTCATGTAGTAGCGAATGTAGAAGACGAAAGGATTGATGAATAGTTCATTGAAATAAATTCTTACAATTTATCAGCCCTTGTTTATCGTGTAAGAAGTATAGATGATTTCAACCTTGCCTTTGTCCGCCACTGGTTTTTTATCCTTCTTTTTTTCTTCTATACCAGCATCATATTCGAAGGTGATTGCTTTGGGCAGCTTATAATCCTTGAGGCTGAAACTCATCTGTGCTCTATCAGGCAACGCCCATTTAGCATACTTACCATAATCCATTTCAATTTCATAGGTGCCATTGTCTTTTGTCGTTGTTATGGCTTTCCTGATCAGCAATTGCTTTTCATCTACATAAAGTGTGGAAATCACTACTTCTGAATTATTTCCATTGGGGACAAGCTTAACCACCAATAAATCTCTTCCCATCCAATTAATTCTGCCCGCAGCTAGGGCAGTGAAATTCCCATCCACCAAAAGAGAGTTCATGCTGATCTTTAAACCACCTTTTGGAAGTACTGTCACCCCACCCTCTTTCTTGATAACAAGTTGATCGGGAAATTTGAAACTGATCTGAACTTCAGATAAAGGCAATTTCAAAAATGGCACATCCGTTTTAAGTGTGCCATTTGCCTCATAATTCTTTACAGTGGCTAATTTTGCGGCAACTTTCTGGATCAACAAATCTGCAGTTTGTGAAAATCCGGTATGTACAGCAAAACAAAAACTGATCAACAACAATACTCTACTCATCCATTTAAAACAATTCATATGAAGGAATGGTTCAACCCAAAAAAGAATCAGATTCACGATAAGCTTTTATCAATGCCAACTCACCTTCTTTCCCATCAATTGAATTGCCATGCTCCATTCCCAAAATACCTCTATAGCCCTTGTTATAAATATGTTTAAAGATGTTTTTATAATTCATCTCTCCTGTTCCAGGCTCATCTCTTCCGGGATTATCGCCAATCTGCAAATAAGCGATCTCATCCCAACATCTATCCATATTAGCTATGATATCACCTTCATTGCGTTGCATGTGATACATGTCGAATAATATTTTACAAGCTGAACTGTTCACAGATTTGCAAATCATAAATGTTTGGGCAGAATGCCTGAGGAAAAGATCCGGGTTGTCGCTCAAAGGCTCCAATACCATCACAAGGCCATTTTTTTCAAGTACCTCAGATCCCCTTCGCAAAGC
Source organism: Sphingobacteriales bacterium (assembly GCA_947472965.1). The sequence continues at coordinate 599 of CANJEF010000143.1, read as the reverse complement.
ATCTACAACATTGGCAGTTTGTAGGTCAATGGGAAGTGATCGGTCAACATTTCCTGGCACCACAGTCATCCATTTGGCATTGCATCTTTTTGCTACTTCCACTGCTGTTTTACAATCTTTCACAATCAGGTCCTTGAATTCCTGCTTACCTGTGGTAAGGCTCAATTTCCAGTGCCAACTATTGGTTGTAACTACAAAAACACCCATTTGCATACCTAGCTTTGCAAGGGTGTTCCCAATTCTCGTTTGTTCATCTACACTCCTGGCCATCATGCCATTGTCTTCAATCGAACGAAATCCCTGATCATGTGCAAATTTGATTTGATCAACAAAGTCTTTTCCTGCATGCGAGGCAAACATGCCATCATGAAACGCATAATTCAGGTTAAATGTTTTTTCTGTGGCGGTAAAACCCGAACCACTGGAAAACGATCCTAATGCAGGCGCCATGCCCACGGATGCCAACGCTGTATTTCTGAGAAAGCCCCTTCTTTTCATTTCAGATTGATTTAGTTGAAAAAATGTTAATTTGAACAATACAATTTACTTAAAATTGCATCAAATCAATTCGATTGAAAAAATATTTTGCATTGCTACTG
>CANJEF010000142.1 GCA_947472965.1 Sphingobacteriales bacterium | reverse complement strand
TTATGGGCATACCAAAACTGATGTTTGGTACAAACCTTCCATCCATTACATCCAAATGAAACCATTCAGCCTTTGAAGCATTGATCATTTCACATGCATCATTGAGATGAAGAAAATTGGCTGATAAAATAGAGGGGGCAATAATGGGCATGGGTTTTGTTTTTATTTTCTTAATTTTTTTAATGAATCTAATCTGAATTTGGCATTTTCAAAATCCGGGGCCAAAGCCAAGGTTTGTTCGTATGCGTATTTTGATTCTTCTAAGTCTTTTAGTTTTTCTGAATTTCTTCCTATCCAATAGTATAATTCAGCTTGAAATTTATCAACTTCAATTGCCTTTTGAAGTAATTTGATTGATTTTTCGAATTGATTGCTTTCATAGAGCAAAATTGCTTTTTCAATGTAAGCATCTGTAAATTTATAGTTCTCAATGATGCACTGATCAAAGGAAAGTCCAGCTTCTTTTTTATCACCGGTATTGGCATAATAAATACCTTTCAAAAAGTAACCTTGGTATGCTGTTTTTTGCTGCATATTGTCTTGAATCAAAAGTTGTGCATACTCAAGGCATTTTTTATCGTTTTTGTTTGCTAATAAATATCCAAGTTGCATCAATGTTTCAGGATTTTTATTTCCCTTCAGAATGGATAGTTTCATTGCATTTATTGCCAATATTGTATCTCTTGTCTGTAGGTATAGATTGCCTATCTGAACATATAAAGATGGGTCATCTGGCGTTTTTTTCAGTTTCTCTGTAAGCAATTGAATTGCTTCTTTCATTTTACCAATGGATGAGTTATGTTCAACTTCTCGTGATGCACTTGGTTGGGGATTTTGAACGGTTGCACTCAAAATTGAATCATCTTTTTTGAATGAGGGATCCTGTTTTTGATTTTCTGCATCGTGATTTTCACTACATCCCAACATCGAGATTGTTAGCAAAAGTAAGACTGGAAGGACTCCGTATTTCGAAATATCCATGTCCAAAATTAAGCATATGCTTACTATTTTATTACATTCTGATGATAAATCCCCCGTGTATTATTCATAATTTAGTTTATTATTTAATTTATGCGAAAGTCAATATTTGCATTATACTGGATTTCAACATTGTTATTGATTCATCCGATTATTTCTATAAGTCAACCTGCTGTTGCCGGAGATTCTCTTCATTATTCAAATGAGACCCATCTCAAGAATGTCAGGCAGTTAACTTTTGGAGGAGACAATGCAGAAGCATACTTCAGCTTTGATGGTAAATACCTTGTTTTTCAACGGACCAACCCCAAAGACAACATACCTTGTGATCAGATTTTTGTTGGGAAAATACCAGAAAGTCCTGAAGAACAATTTGCACCTACTCTTATTTCTAGTGGAAAGGGGAGAACGACTTGTGGGGCTTTTATGAAAGACAATAAGCATATTGTTTTTGCTTCAACCCATTTGGATAATGAAACCTGTCCGCCTGTACCCGACAGGTCAAAGTACGGAAACAAGTATATCTGGCCGCTTTATTCCTCTTTTGATATTTTTATGGCAGACCTCCAGGGGAATGTTACGAAACAACTCACCAGCCACGCTGGATACGATGCTGAGGCTACGTTGTCGCCTGATGGAAAGGAAATGATTTTTACGTCTACGCGTGACGGAGACATTGATCTTTATATCATGAACCTGAAGTCGGGTAAAACAAAAAGAATAACCAGTGATCTCGGCTATGATGGCGGTGCATGGTTTAGTCCTGATGGGAAAAAAATAATCTGGCGTGCTTCAAGGCCAAAAACAGAGACTGAGATAAAGGAATACAAGGAACTTTTAAGCGAAAATTTGGTGGCACCTACGAATATGGAGGTTTATATTGCCAATGCAGATGGAAGCGATGTAAAGCAAGTGACCAAGTTTGGTCAAGCCAATTGGGCTCCTGCCTATATGCCTGATAGCAAGCGGATTATCTTTGCGTCAAACCATGAGTATAAGCGGGGATTCCCTTTTAATCTTTACACCATCAATGAGGATGGATCAGATCTCACAAAAGTTAGTCGTGACAAAGGTTTTGACGCCTTTCCAATGTTCAGTCCAAACGGTAAAAAAATTGTTTTTTGCTCGAATAGAAATAACGGCGGCACGCGGGACACAAATATCTTTATTGCTGATTGGGTTGAGTAAATTGTTTGAGCACCCTATCAAATCGCATTTATTCCCATTCAATCGTTGCTGGCGGCTTACTTGAAATATCATAAACTACCCTGTTTATTCCCCTTACCTGGTTAATAATATAATTGGATACTTCTCCTAAAAAGTCATAGGGTAGGTGAGCCCAGTCAGCAGTCATTCCATCTACTGAAGTTACTGCCCTTAGTGCAATGGTGAATTCATAGGTTCTTTCATCTCCCATCACGCCAACTGATTTCACCGGAAGCAGTATAGCTCCTGCCTGCCAAACATTATCATATAGTCCCGATTTTTTCAATGATGATATGTAGATGTCATCTGCGGCTTGTAGCAACTTCACTTTATCTTCTGTAATATCACCCAGTATCCTGATGGCCAGGCCAGGACCTGGAAAGGGATGTCTTGAAATCAGTTCTGACGGGATACCCAGCTCAAGTCCTACTTTTCTTACTTCGTCTTTAAATAATGATCTCAATGGTTCGATGAGAGACAGTTTCATTGTTTCTGGCAATCCACCTACATTGTGATGCGATTTGATGGTGACAGATGGCCCGTGTACAGATACACTTTCTATGACATCAGGGTAAATCGTTCCTTGCCCAAGAAATGAAATATCGGTCAATTCATGGGCTTCCTTGTCAAAGACTTCAATGAACGTTTTTCCAATCGCTTTTCTTTTTTCTTCAGGGTTCGATAGTCCTGCAAGTGCTTCGTAAAAAACAGTTTTTGCATTAACCCCTTTTACATTCAAATCCAGTTGAGCATAGGTTTGAAGTACATTTTCAAATTCATCTTTTCTCAATAGACCATTGTCAACAAATATGCAATACAAGTTCTTCCCAATGGCTTTGTGAATAAGGGTTGCAGCAACAGTTGAATCCACGCCACCGCTCAAACCCATCACTACTTTTTTATCACCAATCTGTTTTTTCAATTCTTTTACTGTGTCTGTGATGAAATGCGCGGGTGTCCAATCACCAGTGCATCCACAGATTTCATATAAGAAATTTTGCAAGATTTTCTTTCCATATTCTGAATGATATACTTCAGGATGGAACTGAAGTCCTAGGATCTCTTTAGAACCTATTTCATTGACCTTAAATCCAGCAATAGGAATTGAATTGGTAGTTGCCAGTATTTCAGCTTGTTCAGGCAATGCCAGAATAGAGTCGCCATGGCTCATCCACACTTGTGAACTTGTTGGCAAACCATTTAAAAGGGTATGATCCTGTTTTTTTTGAAGTACGGCTCTTCCAAATTCTCTTTTTTCCGACTTCTCAACCCGACCGCCGAAATATTTTGAAATCAACTGTGCTCCATAGCAAAGTCCTAGCACATGGTGTTGTTTGGCAATGGTGGAAATGTCCACCCAAGGAGCTTTCTCATCATTTACAGAAAAAGGGGATCCTGAAAGTATGACACCCTTCAGTTCGGGTCCGTAGACAATCTCTTTGTGAAAAGGTATGATTTCGCAGTATACGTGTGCTTCTCTGACGGCACGTGCAATGAGTTGGGTGTATTGTGATCCAAAATCGAGGATGATAATTTTTTCTGTCATATTGCATGCGAAGTTAAGAAATATAGCCACTTCGGGTGAAAGGATTCAAATAGAGTTATTCACCAGTGCATAAAAAAAGAGGCTGTTGTAACAACAGCCTCTTTTTCGAATTAAAATCGTATCAACTATTCAATATCCCAGAAAATCTTGGTAGTGAAAATATCGATTGTTCCTTGTGCATTGATATTTGCACCATTCGATCCTAGCTCAGTACCAGGATAGTAAAGGCGAACTGGACGGGTTGTACCAAGAACGTTCCTCGATTGAGGTGTTGCAGGGTATCCATTTTTCCTGTATTCAGTCCATGCTTCTAACCCGGTATGGTAAGCAAGTGCCAACCATTTTTGGTAAGCAATGGTATTCAATTTATTGGTTGAAGCTGCATAATCGCAATCTTGTTTACCATTAGATACCAATTGTGCTACTTTGCTAACATCGGCTCCTAATGTGCGGAACGATTGCTTAACTCCCTCATCAAAATATGATTTAGCTGTACCCGGTAGGTTAACGGCACCTCCGAAAAGTTCCTTTGCCTCAGCCAATCCGAATTGGATTTCAGCTGCAGTCATGATGATAAAAGGATTGTTGAATTTACCTTTTATCAGCAAGCAAGGTCCAACAGCACAAGTAGCACCTGGAAGAAATCCAGAGCTAGATCCAAATGGCACGCCAACATAGTTAGCTGATATTTCAGGGTTTGTAATAACGCCAGGATTTGAACCATTTTCATTTCCCGGTGCATATACAAAACGCTTCAAACGGAATGTATCAGCGTTTGATTGTAATTGTTTTACAACATAGTCTGTAATACGAGGGAAGTTATTGGTAGCAATCCTAGCACCATTTTCATTGTAACCCCACGTATTGTAAATCGGATTGATTTGACCAGCTGCTGCAACGTAACCAGGATTTATACCAGCATCGACGCCAGTTAAGAATCCAGACCCTTCGCTAACAATTTTGTTGATTTCAGCAGTAATATAAGCTCCACGGCCACTGACTTTAGACTGGTGCATCAAGATGCGTAGCTTCAGTGAGTTTGCGAACTTTATCCAGTTAGAGGTATTACCCCTGAACATGATGTCAGAAGAAGCATACGCACTAGCAAATGCATTAGCCTTC
>CANJEF010000141.1 GCA_947472965.1 Sphingobacteriales bacterium | reverse complement strand
TGCATCATGAAAATAAGTAACTCGTTTTTTCAAGGCATCTAACAAAGAGTCAAGGTCCTTTATCTCCGTGTTACTTGCTATGCCAAGCTTTTTGATGTATTCAATATATTCTTTTCCCTTCGATACTTGAAAAACCTTGTCTGGCCTGAATCCTGCAAATGCCTTAACAGAAAACCCTTCCTGTTGAATTGATCCATGGTGTTCAAGACTGTCACAAGGATCATCGGTTGTACAAAGCCATTCAACCTTAAAATGAGATAAGAGTCCACGTGTTGAAAAAGGACTTTCTTTCAGCAAGGCATTGCAATGCTGATAAACATGATCTGCATTGTCTTCAGTCAGATAGAGATCTAAACCGAATGGATCTTTCAATTCCATATGTGTCCAATGAAACAGGGGATTTCGTAACAATTGTGGAACGGACCCGGCCCAGGCCTTGAATTTTTCCTGATCGCTTGCCTTCCCTGTAATCAACTCCTCTTTAACGCCTAGGGTTCGCATGGCGCGCCATTTGTAATGATCCCCACGAAGCCAAATGGCAGTGAGGTTTTCAAATGATTTGTTTTCAGCTATTTCAGCTACAGGCAGGTGATTATGATAATCGATGATTGGAAGATGGGAAGCGTGGTTATGATAAAGTTTTTTTGCTGCGGTGGAATGCAAGAGAAAGTCTTCATCAAAAATTGTTTTCTTTTCCATCTTCGTATTTAATAAAATAGTTGAACGCGATTTATGAATTTTCTTGCAAGGACCTGAGTACACCCAATTCAACACCCCTGATTTCAGCAAGTCCCCTCAACCTTCCTATGGCAGAATAACCAGGATTGGTTTTTTTATGGAGGTCGTCTAACATCTGGTGTCCATGATCTGGTCTAACTGCAATGGAGATATTTCTTTTTTTCATTGCCAAAACCAATTCCTTGATTACGGCATACATATCAACATCGCCCTCAAGGTGGTTGTCTTCAAAAAAGTCTCCATCATCATTGCTTGACGTACTACGCAGGTGAATGAAATTTATTCTGTCTGCAAATAACTTTACCATTGTAGGCAAGTCATTGTCCTTTCTCACACCGAAAGAACCTGTACAGAAACAAAGTCCGTTATGTAGAGAAGGAACAGCAGCAATCAACGCGTTGATATCCCCCGCGGTACTCACAACCCTTGGCAGGCCTAGTATTGGATACGGCGGATCGTCGGGGTGGATGACCATCTTTACCCCATGCTGCTCCGCAATGGGAATGATTTGTTGAAGAAAATAAATCAGGTGGCTTCTCAACTTCTCAGCATCAATGCCATGATAGGCATCCAGTGCCTGTTGAAATTGCTCCAATGTAAAGCTCTCTTCACTACCAGGTAGGCCGGCTATGATATTTTTTTGAAGTTGGATTTTCTCCTCATCCTGCATCTGCTCGAAACGAATCCGTGCCCTTCCAATTTCTTGCTCAGAATAATCAGACGCTGCATTTTTTCTTTTTAAGATGAAGAGATCGAATGCCATGAAGGCTGCTTTTTCAAAGCGCAAAGCCTTGCTACCATCTTCAACTGTATAGGATAAATCGGTTCGGGTCCAATCCAACACCGGCATAAAATTATAGGTGACAATGTTGATACCGGAACTGCTTAGGTTTCTCAACGATTCCTGGTAATTTTTTATGTAGACTTCAAATCCTGGAGATTGGGTTTTAATGGTTTCATGGACAGGCACACTTTCAACAACGGTCCAGCGCATACCGGCGTTTTCAATTTCATTTTTTCTTTTGGCAATTTCTTCAACCGTCCATACCGCCCCATTGGGTATATGGTGGAGGGCAGTGACGATGCCGGTACAGCCGGCTTGTTTGATATCAGCGAGGCTCACTGGATCGTTCGGACCGTACCATCGCATGGTTTGTTCCATGCGATTACCGGTATTTTTATAAGAAGTAAAATCCTTCATGTTCATACAACATTAAACGCCGCTGAATTTTGTAAATCCACCATCAACAAATAAGTCAGATCCAGTAACAAAACTGGATGCATCACTCAATAAATAAATCAATGCCCCTTTTAAATCATCAGGCTTTCCAAATTTCTTGAATGGTGTTTGCCGAATCGCTGCTTCAGCCCTTGGCTTGAGAGAACCATCGGGATTGGTGAGCAGGTTTTTATTTTGGTTGGTGAGAAAAAATCCAGGAGTAATCGCATTCACCCTGATTTTATCGCCATGGCGTTTTGCCACTTCAACGGCAAACCATTGTGTGTAGATATCAATTGCAGCCTTGCCCATGCTATAGCCCAACACCTTGGTGAGAGCGCTTTTGGGACTGATCGAAGAAATATTCACAATGCTGCCCCTTCCGTTTTTTGCCATCTCGGCACCAAACACTTGTGATGGAATGATCGTTCCCCAGAGGTTTAGTACCAGGGCTTTTTTCATGCCTTCTATGTTCATGGCAAACACATCTTCTTCATCTTGTAAAACACCTTCCGGAACATTGCCACCAGCAGCATTCACCAATCCATCTATCTTTCCAAATTCTTTTAAAATTCTATCTTTTGCAACATGTATACTTTCTTCATCCAACACATTCATCGCCATGCCCAAGGCACGGCCACCAGCGGCATTGATTTCTTCAGCACGCTTCACGCAAGCAGATTCTGTTGTGCTTGTGATTACCACGGTTCCGCCAGCTTCAACAATGGCGTTGACGAATGAAGTTCCCAATACGCCTGTTGCACCTGTTACTACAATAACCCGGTCCTTTAATGAAAATAATTCCATAGAAAAAATTGTCTATAAATTTCAGCTATTAAACTGGAATTTTAAGCAAAAGGGGGCGTTAATTTGAAGTGGCTCTTGCTTGACCCATCACCGTCCCCTGCGCTTCCCCCTCACCGTCTTCTGGGCTTCCCCCTCACCGTCTCCCGAAGGGGACGGTGAGGTTATTGTGATGAGAGAGATAAGTTAACTCATCACCGTCCTCTGCGAGAGAAGGTGATGGGGAGAATAATAACAGTCCTCTGCACTTTTCCATCACCGTCCCCTGCGGGAGACGGTAATGGGGAGAACCGCTCATTGTAATGTTCTTCACCGTCTTCTGCGCTTCCCCCTCACCGTCTCCCGAAGGGGACGGTAATGGGGAGAACCATTCTATAGAGTTAGCAGTTTAAGAACCCAGCAGCTTCATGTTAATAGGATCCCAGTTGATTGGCTTCCCTTGCTTTGCACTGATGTTGCATGCGATGGATGGAGCAGCAGCCCTTAATCCAAAAGAAGCATCTTCAATGATTTTGCTATTGGTTCGAATGCCATTGAAAAACACAATGAGGTGATCTAACCTGTCATCATAGTCTTGGGCCGGCTTGAAATCAATGCCATCAGCGAGGTCGTATCCACCTTGGTCTTTGCCGTATTCCGACTCATACCATTTTTGAAATTCTTTTTTTTGCTTATCAGAAAAGCTTTCGTAGGAATCATAACCCCCATAGCCAGGAGCTGCCTTGCGCTTAAGTGTTTTTACCTTGAATTCATTCCATCCAATATCAATAACACCATCGGTTCCAATCAACTTAATTCCAAACCCCCCTTTCCCTTCTCCATCGCTCAGGTTAACACGTGTTGATACCTGAAATGCATTGTGCTTTTCAGTGGACTTATAATTCATCAAGGCGTTTACCAAATCAAATGCATCCCTTCCATCCTTCCAATATTTGATATCACCCAAACTATAAATGCTGCTTGGGCCAAGTGAATCGGTAATCACATGAATGCCGGTCAGGAGATGGACAATAAGATCACCTGCTGCACCAGTACCATAATCGCTGTAATTTCTCCAACGGAAAAAACGGATGGGATCAAAAGGCACTTTAGGCGCATCCCCGAGGAAGCGGTTGAAGTCGATCGTATCAGGCGAAGCATCGCGGGGAATGGAATATTGCCATGCCCCTTTGGATTCAGACCTGTCACAGTATGCTTGTATGAAAGTGAGTTCGCCAATGACGCCAGATTTCAATTGCCGCTTAGCTTCAAGAATGGCCACAGAGCTGGCACGCTGACTACCCACCTGAAAAACTTTTCCAGTTTCTTTTTGTGCGTTAATGATGCCGTACCCTTGTTCTATTTTTTGCACCATGGGCTTTTCGCAATACACATGTTTTCCAGCATACATGGCATCAATGGCTATTTTTTGGTGCCAATGATCAGGGGTACAGATTAACACTGCATCAATGTCTTTTCGTTGTAATAGTTCCCTATAATCGCGCGTTACATAGAGATCCTTCCCCCATTTTTCCTTTGCCGCTTCCAACCGGCCGGTGTATAGGTCGCATGCAGCAACCAGCTTCACGCCGGGCACTTTCAACGCTGCATCCGTATCAAAATGTCCGATGATACCTGCACCAATGAGACCGATATTGATGTTGTCGTTTGATGCAACCTTGATATTCGATCGCAAAAGTTTTGATTCTCCATTGCTTTCATGAATGAATGAGGAACCCACTGCAACAGAAGTAAGGGAGGCACCTATGTTTCGTATAAATGACCGGCGGTTTTTTTGCATATACCAATGTAAGTTGAAATATTGAATTCGGGGAAATTTGAAACGAAAATTTATTGGCCTCAAGGGAGATTGGAGGCCGAGAATTGCGAAGGATTAAATGCAGATAAACCAAGAGGTGGAGGCTGTAATAAAGTACAAAATCTTATGGAGTAAAAACCATTCTTGATCAAAACATGTGGGAGGAAAGGATGTTAAATTTGGCAGTCCATGCGGATGAGATTAGATCTTTAGCATACAATTAGATGACTAAATTATATGTATTAAGATATAATATTACAATATTTCTCTTTTTATATGTATTTAGATATAAAAAATTTAATTTTGATAAAAAAGATGCAAAAGCATA
>CANJEF010000140.1 GCA_947472965.1 Sphingobacteriales bacterium | reverse complement strand
TTTTTCAAGAAGGATCGTTTTTACCAAAGGAAGTAAATGTTCTTCACTGCTTTTCTTAATCCATTCTGCATTGAACCATTTTGCTTTTTCAAAATCAAATTTTGCACCACCTTTATGAATTCTTTCAATTGAAAACCTTTCAATCAATTGTTGAATATCTGCTATCTCTTCATTGCTTCCGTCATTCCATCCAAGCAAGGCCAGCATGTTGATGAACGATTCTGGGAGAAAGCCCATCTCCTTGAATCCCATTGTTTTTTCTCCGGTTTTTGGATCATTCCAATCCATCGCAAAAACGGGGAAGCCAAGCCTATCGCCATCACGCTTGCTTAATTTACCCTTTCCATCAGGCTTAAGGATCAAAGGAAGATGTGCCCATTTCGGCATCTCATTTTTCCAACCCAAATATTCCCAGAGCAGCACATGAATTGGGGCTGATGGCAACCATTCCTCTCCACGAAATGCATGGCTAATCTTCATTTCATAATCATCAACAACCACTGCCAGGTGGTACGTTGGCATTCCATCTGCCTTAAGTAAAACCTTGTCATCCAACTGATCGGTGTTAAAAATAACTTCACCCCTGATCATATCATCTAAAATTACATTTGTTGATGGGGGCATCTTGATTCTGATTACATGCGGTACACCCTCGCTAAGTTGCTTATCTACCTCTTCTTTTGAAAGGGATATGGAGTTCTTCATTTGCATCCTGATGGATGCGTTGTATTGTGGAGAAGGGTTTTGATCCGACTTATGCATTTCCCGCATCGTCTCAAGTTCTTGGGGAGTGTCGAATGCATAATAAGCAACTCCATCGGCTACAAGTTTTTCAGCATAGTTGCGGTACCGTGCTTTTCTTTCACTTTGTCTGTATGGTCCAAACCCACCGCCTTTGTGCGGACCTTCATCAGGGGGGATGCCACACCAATCAAGACAATCAATAATATATTGTTCAGCCCCTTCCACGTACCTGCCTTGATCTGTATCCTCAATTCTAAGTACAAAGGTTCCGCCATATTTTTTTGCAAAGAGATAATTATACAGGGCTGTCCTAACACCACCGAGGTGTAGCCCGCCAGTTGGACTTGGTGCAAAACGAACCCTGATCTGCTTTTCTATCATGGTGCAAAGATAAGCAGAAGCGTGGAAGCATTGAGTGATTTGAGGCAGCCTTCATTTGATTATGAAAAGCTCATTATAGATAACCTCTTATTTTAGAAAGCGCCGGTGGAGAGCATTACCAATGTACATGCATTCAAGGTTTCAATGCCTTCATTTTCCGCCCTAGCCTTGAATATCTCATTTTCCGCACCCGGATTAAAAATGATACGGGATGGATGAAGATCGATGATATAATCCTCATATTCAGCTTGCCGTTGAGGATTGAGGTAAAGGGTTACTGTGTGAATATTTTCAATTGGTTTTTTCTCTGATTCCACTTGAATGCCATCAATTACAAATGGGGATTTTCCAACTGCCTCAACAGGGTGGCCCGCTGCAAGAAGTCGTTTTACTGCAAGGTGACTGTATTGTTCAGGATTTGTTGATACACCAAGCACCAATGTTTTTTTTGTATTCATAAACTGGAATAAAAAAGCCGGCATAAAACCGGCTTTTGTTTTTTATTGTCAAACCAGCATTCGAACTGGGTTCTCCATGTATTTTTTCAATGTTTGCAGGAATGCTGCACCAACGGCACCATCAACACTTCTGTGGTCGCAACTCAGGGTTAGCTTCATCACGTTGGTGGTTGTGAATCCTTCACCTTTTTTGATAACCACTTCCTTTATTTTTCCTACGGCTAGGATGCAACTGTCGGGCGGATTGATAATGGCGGTAAAATCATCGATGTCCATCATACCCAAATTGGAGATGGTGAAGGTATTGCCTGTAAAATCTGTTGGCTGTATTTTCTTGTTCCTGGCCTTATCGTATAGTTCTTTTGATTCTGTTGAAATTGCTGATAGACTTTTTTGGTCTGCGAATTTGATAACCGGTACGATTAATCCTTCAGGTAGTGCAATGGCTGATCCGATATGAACATGGTCATAAGTTCTGATGAAATCTCCCATCCAGCTGCTGTTTACCGCCGGGTGTTGTTTGAGTGATAGTGCACATGCCTTGATCAGCATATCCTGGAAAGAAATTTTTGAAGAACTCATTTCATTGAGTTGTCCTCTGATGCCAATGGCATTGTCCATGTTGATTTCCATCCTAAGATAGAAATGCGGTGCAGTGAACATGCTTTCTCCCAATCTCTTTGCGATGGTTTTTCGCATGGAAGTGAGTTGTGTATCATAACTGCTTTCCTTTCCTGCCACAAATGTTCTTGCAGGAATTTCTTGCTGTGCTGCAGCTGGAGATTGCTTGAACCCATCGATGTCTTTCTTTGTGATTCTTCCGCTATCACCTGTTCCAACAACCTGACTGATATCAATTCCTTTTTCTTTCGCAATCATTTTCGCGAGCGGAGAGGCTTTTAATCTGCTATCCGATGACTGATTTGTAACGGGCACTTCAACAGCAACTGTTTTTGGTGTTTCCTTTACAGGGGCTTGAGGTTGAGGGTTTGTTGGCGTGGGGGTTGGATTGTTTAGTCCTGTTAGTAGACCACTGATGTCTGTTCCCTCTTTACCTATAATGGCAATGATATCATTGACGTTTGCAGATTCACCATCTTTAACGCCTATATGTAGTAATGTGCCATCGGCATATCCAACTACTTCCATGGTAGCTTTGTCCGTTTCAACATCTGCAAGGTTATCATCACTTTTAACCTTGTCTCCCACTTTTTTATTCCATTGTACAATCTTACCCGATGTCATTGTATCACTTAACAATGGCATCCTGATAACGGTTACACCAAGTTGTTCAGGGGTAACGGTGTTTGCAGAAACAGTTTCTTGTAAGGGTGCTGGTTTCGATGCTGCAGGTTGCTCGGCAGGGGCATTGTCTTTCTTCAAATAGGATTGTATATCCTCACCGGGTTTACCAATTATGGCAATGATGTCATTTACCTTGGCTGCCTCACCTTCATTTAAGCCTATATAGAGCAATGTGCCATCTGCATAGCCCACCACGTCCATTGTTGCCTTGTCAGTTTCCACATCCGCGATGGAGTCGTCAGCCTTTACCAGGTCGCCAACTTTTTTGTTCCATTTCACGATCTTGCCTTCCGTCATGGTATCACTGAGGAGAGGCATTCTGATCACTTCTGCCATAACCGATTTACGTTTTGGTTATTAAAGATTTTGAAGGCCGAAATTACGTCAAAAAGGGGAAATCCAATGCGGGGTTGTTCAAAGAATTCCAAATTGGCAACTGTCTTGAAAAGAGGAGTATATATTAGTAATCCAAATCAAGGTTCAGCCTGTCTTTCAGCTCTTTCACAATGGGATAAAGGCTGATCATTTTGAGGTACTGGTCTTTTTGGGACAGTATTTGTTCATGTGGTTGACTTGAATCATCATCTCCCTGCTCGAGAATGATTTGCATTTGGATCTTGATGTTATTGAACTTTTCATGGAGAAAAGACAATAGGGGGATTCTTTCGTTTTCGATGAATTGCTGCTGAATTCTTGCTGTTGATATAATTTCAAAATGTTGACTATCTATTACTTTCAGGGTTGCGAGACTCAAATTCGTATGACTTGTCACTTGATTTTTTTCTTGAAGCACTGCAAGGTATTCCTGCCAATGTTCGTTTAATTTGTCAACAGTTAGGGGGTGTACAATTCCTTTCTCCTGTTTTTTGTTTTGAATTTGTTCCCTGATTTTTTTGAGGGCACCCAAACCGATGGGAGCTGCTTGTTCTGGTTCGGCTTCCTTGTTCTTGTCAGCACTTTTTTGTCTTTCAATTATTAGGTCTTCCTCAATTTTTAGCGATGCTCTCTTGCTAGCCGCATCTTTTTTCATTTCTGATTCACCTGGCGCATCCCTTTCTTTATGGCCTTTTTTTGCATCCTGTGGTTTGAATTCCGAAAAGCGGATATTCCTGAACGCAACTGGCTTTAGTTCATCAAGTTGCTTTTTTTTTTGTAGCGTGCCTTCTGTCAGCAGGGTAACTGCTTGTGTAAGATGGGTAAGTCTGATTAGGTGAAACTCAACATGGAGGCGTTTGTTCCTCGATTGTTTAAATCCAATTTCGGCCTCATTGAGGATATTCAGCGCGCCAATGAGATATGAAGAACTGATTGTGGCAGCTTTCTTGGCATATTTTTCTTTGAACTCTTCAACAGTATTGATGATGCCAATCGATCTTGGATCTTTTGCTACAAGCAAGTTTCTGAAAAATTCTGAAAAATTATTGAGGAACATATCTCCCTCAAAACCTTTCTTGTCAATTTCATCAAAAATGGTAAGCACCATTGGAAGGTCTTCTTTTTCAAATGCTTCAAGAAATCTGAAAAAATAATCTTCGTCCAACACGTTGAGATGCTCAAGGGTATTGGCATAAGTGAGTGATGCATTGGTGAAGCTTACAATTTTATCGAGCATGCTGAGTGCATCACGCATGCAGCCATCTGATTTCTGGGCTATCAATTGTAACGCTGTATTTTCTGCCTTGATGGATTCTTTGTTGGAAATCTCTTGAAGATGTTGTGTTATGTCTAAGGAAGTGATTCTTTTGAAATCGAATATTTGACAACGAGAGAGAATGGTTGGGATGATTTTGTGTTTCTCCGTTGTGGCTAGAATAAAAATGGCATGTGATGGCGGCTCCTCCAGTGTTTTTAAAAAGGCATTAAAGGCCGAAGCAGAAAGCATGTGAACCTCATCAATGATATATACTTTGTATTTTCCAGCTTGGGGCGCAAATCTTACCTGATCAATCAGGTCCCTTATGTCATCCACCGAATTGTTGCTTGCGGCATCAAGTTCATGCACATTGAACGA
>CANJEF010000139.1 GCA_947472965.1 Sphingobacteriales bacterium | reverse complement strand
GTACCACGGGAAACCAGAAATATCAAATGCTTCTGGACTAACACAAATAGTGTCAGATTTCAGAAATATGCCAAGAACAATGAAACAACTTGGCCTTGTTCAATTTTTCAGCTGGTTCGCTTTGTTTAGTATGTGGGTGTTTACAACAGATGCAGTTGCTACACATGTATACGGACTGAAGGGAGACTATATAAAATCTGTTGAATACAATGAAGCAGGAAATAAAGTAGGAACTGCATTCGGTGTATATAATTTTGTTGCGATGATTTTCGCCCTTTTGTTGCCTATCCTAGCTAAATATGTAGGCCGCAAATTAACCCATTCAATTTCCTTGTTTGCTGGTGGAATAGGATTGATCTCCATTTATTTCATCAAGGACCCAAGCATGTTGAACTATTCAATGATTGGTGTTGGTATTGCATGGGCCTCAATTTTGGCAATGCCTTATGTAATTTTATCCTCATCAATACCTCCTGGTAAATTGGGAATCTATATGGGGATATTCAATTTTTTTATTACGTTGCCGCAAATCATCAACGGTTTTATTGGGGGATGGATTGTGAAAAATCTATATGGAGGTCAACCAATTTATGCAATTGTACTTGCAGGGTTTTTAATGATTTGCGCTGCAGTGAGTGTTGTGTATGTTTACGACCCAGGATCAAAGAAATAATCAAATAAATCTGATAAAGAGTATGTCTGTCAATAAATTCATCTTTTTTCTATGCTGTTTACTTTCGTTTAAAGCCCATTCCCAGCTCAATGCATATCCAACTCACTGGTGGGTTGGAATGAAAAGTCCTACGTTGCAAATCATGTTTCAACATGACACTGATTTGGGAAAAAGCGTTAAGGTTGACGGCACCGGTGTTTCAATTGTAAAAATATATCAACCTGAAAATAAGCATTATCTGTTTGTTGATCTTTCCATTTCAACTTCTGCAAAGCCTGGCTTTTACACCTTCACTTTTTCAGATGGCAACAAGATAAAATATGAATTGAAGCCTAGGTCAAAAAATGCAATTCCCAAATCAAATCAAGGTGTACATGCAAGCGACTTGGTATATCTTATCATGCCTGATCGGTTTTCCAATGGTGATCCCACCAATGATCATTTTGAAGAACTACGGGATAAGGATGCTGATCGAAAAAATCCATACGTAAGACATGGTGGGGATTTATCTGGCATCTCCAACAAACTCGATTATTTAAATCAGATTGGTGTAACGGCGTTGTGGCTAACCCCGGTTCTTGAAAACAATACACCTAAAATGCAAGAGGGCCCTTTTACCATGAGTGGATATCATGGTTATTGGATTACAAATCATTATAAGATTGATAAACGTTTAGGCGGTGAGAATGGTTATAAAAAAATGGTTTTAGCTGCACACCAAAAAGGCATAAAAATCATTCAAGATGCCGTTTACAACCATGTTAGCATTTACCATAATACCGTTCTGGATTTACCTATGAAAGATTGGTTAAATCAATGGCCTTCTTATCAAGGCACTCATCACCGTGAAGAGGTGTTCATGGATCCAAATGCAGCTAATGTTGAAAAGAAGATTATGACCGAAGGCTGGTTTGTTCCCCATCTTGCAGATCTTAATCTGGCAAATCCGTATTGTGCTAATTTCATCCTACAAAATACCGTCTGGATTACTGAGGAATACGGCATAGATGGTTGGCGAGTGGTTACTTATAAATATTGTGATGATAAATTTCTCAACAGCGTTAATGCAAGACTTTATGCTGAATTCCCATCACTAACCATGTTTGGTGAAGCTGTAGCTAACAGTGTGCCAGCCAGCGCCTATTTTGCCGAGAATAACATGGTCGTTCCATTCAAACACAATGCACAGGGCATTATTGATTTTCCTGTCAATGGTGCAATTTTGAATTCACTAAATCAACGGTATGGTTGGACAGAAGGGGTTTCAAAATTATACATGACTTTATCGCAAGACTTTCTCTACAAGGATCCAATGCGAAATTCCATATTCCTTGACAACCATGATTCCAATCGATTTTTTTCAATGATTGGGGAGGATTTACGAAAGTATAAAATGGGATTGGGATTGCTTCTTACCCTGCGTGGAATTCCACAAGTTTATTATGGAATGGAAAACCTCACGAAAAGTTTTATGGATCCAAATGATGCAGCTGTTCGAAAGGATTTTCCTGGCGGCTGGATCAATGACTCCATTGATAAATTCAATCCTCTGCAATTGAACGCAAAAGAAAAGGAAGCATTTGATTATTTCAAGAAGCTAGCAAATTTCAGAAAATCAAGCTTAGCAATGGCTAAAGGCACCTTGAAGCAATTCATTCCACTCAATGGTGTTTATGTATACTTCCGAATCCATAAAGAACAAATATTGATGTGCGTACTAAATACCAACGACACAGATACAGAATTAAAAACAGACCGCTTTGCAGAAGTAATGTCAGGCTATCCCATACTTGTTGATCAATTAAATGATCGAAATTTTAAAGCCAATTCATCCATTAATATACCTGCGATGTCTTTCCAACTTTTTGAACTCAAAAACAAATAATACTTCATGGCCAACTCATCAGATGATTATTTGTTTGACAAAAAAATTGTGCCTTATGAAGAGCTACATTTTATAGATACAACAAAGCCAGTGTGGAACTACTCATTTTTCAATGAGGAAGTCATTCGAAATTTTCAAGCCGGCACTTTTTACAATGCTTACGAATTTTTTGGAAATAAACAAATTGAGGTGTTGGGCAGAAGAGGAACTTACTTTGCCGTTTGGGCTCCCAACGCCACAGCAATATCTGTTACAGGAAATTTTAATGATTGGCAAGCCGGTACGCACAATTTATTTGTCAGACTCGACCACTCCGGTATTTGGGAAGGATTTATTCCGGATGTAAACAGGGGAGAGGTTTACAAATACCATATTGTTGGGTTCAATGGTAAATTACTTGATAAGGGAGATCCATATGCACATTATTGGGAACACAAACCCAAAACGGCATCCATCACCTGGAATTTTGAATATAAATGGAAAGATGAAGAGTGGATGAAGGTTCGTGAAAAGCACAATTCATTGGATGCACCATACTCGGTTTATGAAGTCCATTTGGCCTCGTGGATGAAGCCCAATCCCCATGATGAAGAATCTTATTTCGGCTATTGGCAGTTGGCGGAACACCTGGTTCCTTATGTTAAGGAGATGGGATTTACCCACATTGAGTTGATGCCTATCATGGAATTTCCATTTGATGGAAGCTGGGGATACCAGGGTACAGGATACTATGCTCCTACATCCCGCTTCGGACATCCAGAAGAGTTCATGGCCATGATCGATTATTTTCACCGTGAAGGAATTGGCGTGATTTTGGATTGGGTTCCTTCACATTTTCCATACGATAGTCATGGTTTATTTATGTTTGACGGAACACATACCTATGAATACGCGGATATGCGTAAAGGGTATCACCCAGACTGGAACAGTTATATTTTCAATTACAAAAGAGGTGAGGTAAGGTCTTTTTTGATAAGCAATGCCCGCTTCTGGTTTGATCAATTTCATATTGATGGTATACGTGTAGATGCTGTGTCCTCCATGTTGAAGTTGGACTATTCAAGAAATGAAGGTGAATGGGAAGCCAATGAATTTGGTGGCAATGGAAACCTGGAAGCTATCGCATTTCTAAAGAGCATGAATGAAATGGTTTACCGGGATTTCAAAGGAGTGCAGACGATTGCAGAAGAGGCAACAAGTTGGCCAGGTATTACAGAGCCAACACATGCCGGCGGAATAGGTTTTGGTATGAAATGGATGATGGGATGGATGCATGACACGTTGAGGTATTTCAAGCAGGACCCACTTTTCCGTGAGTTTCAACAAGATCAGCTGACATTTAGCATGATGTATTTCTATGATGAAAATTTCATGCTTCCATTGAGCCATGATGAAGTGGTTCATGGAAAATCTCCAATGATTTATAAGATGCCGGGAGATGATTGGCAAAAATTTGCAAACCTCCGCCTTTTATATAGCTATATGTTTATGCATCCCGGATCGAAACTTTTGTTCATGGGAAATGAGTTTGGGCAAACTGAGGAATGGAATTATAAAACTTCACTGCGTTGGGACCTCCTGCAATTTGATTCTCACAAGGGACTAAAAGCATGCGTTTCAAAACTCAATTTATTGTTGAAAAATGAAAATGCGCTTCATGTTAATCAGTTCGACCCAACCGCATTTGAGTGGTTTGATTTAAACCACCGCCCAGAAGCTGTCTTGTCGTTTAAACGAAAGGGAAATTCCATGGAAGATGAATTGTTGGTTTTCCTGAATATGACTCCTATTGAGCGATTGGGCTGGACTGCAGAAATTAATGAGCCTGCCTGCGAATGGGAAGAAATCTATAACAGTGACAGCAAAGAATTTTGGGGAACAGGTAACTATGTGAACACTAAAATCATTTCAAAAAAACTTGAAGACAGCTCAAGTCATAATATCAACTTCAATCTTCCTCCGCTCGGTGCTTGTGTTTTTAAAAGAACTGGCTCGCATACATGATGCTTACATTTTTTCTGGAACTTTTATTCCTAACATCGACATACCCGAACTGATTACATTGGATGTCATGAAAGAAATTTTAAGTCTTAACTGTTTTTTCATTTCACTTTCCGCATTTAAAATTGAATGCGCAGCGTAAAAAGAATTGAACAACTGCGCAAGCTGGAACAAATAAATTGACAGTACGGATGGATCGAAGTCGTTGCCAGATTGTCTGATTATTGTATCATACTGTTCTAGATGCAAAAGCAACTCCTTTTCCATTGGAAGCAAAAGGGTTTCAGTAGATATGAAGTTTTCATTTATTTCATTTTTCCTCAATATCGACCTGATTCTGGCATG
>CANJEF010000138.1 GCA_947472965.1 Sphingobacteriales bacterium | reverse complement strand
TGTACTTCTTCAGAGTTGGGAGACAACATTTCCCTTAGCATCACTTTATGGAATTCATGGTTGCTGAAAAACCGATCTGCATAGAACTCTATAATTTGGTTCAGTTTTTCGAGTTGCCCCAGGGATTCATTGTTAGCCGTTTCCCAAATATTGAACTGCAGGTTTAATGCCCGCTGTTGAAAAATGGATTTAAGCAAACCCTCTTTGGAGATAAAATGGTAGTTGATAAGGGCGAGGTTCACCTTGGCTTTATGGGCAATATCACGCATGGTAGCAGCTTCAAAGCCTTTCTCAGCGAAGAGTTGCATGGAGACTTGCATGATATGTTCCTTGGTATCCATTTTCGCGGCGAAGTTAAACAACCGTTTAAAATTAAACAAATGTTTAATTTTTTTGGTCACTATAAGTTCATCATATTGAATATGGGTTTTTGCATCTTAATCTTTTGATGCTCCTTTGTTTTTGATTAATTTGCAACATTATGAATGATATTTCTTGGCTTTCGCGAACGAGTTTATTAATAGGAGAAGAAGCGTTGAGGCATTTAACAACCCGGCATGTGATGGTGGTAGGTCTTGGAGGGGTGGGGTCTTTTGCTGCTGAATTCATAGCACGAAGCGGCATAGGGAAGATGACCATTATTGATGGCGATGTGGTGGATCCAACAAACAGAAATAGGCAATTGCCTGCGCTTTCAACAAACCATGGGGTATCCAAGGCTGAGATTATGGCGGAAAGATTGAAGGCCATCAATCCGGAGCTTCAGCTCAATGTAGTTCGTTCGTTTGTCACGCCCGAAATGGTGGAAGAAAATCTTGCATTGAATCCTGATTATGTGATCGATGCTATTGATAGCATTACGCCCAAGCTTACCTTTCTCAGAATGGCATTCGAAAAGAAACTTTCTATTGTAAGCAGCATGGGAGCCGGTGCTAAACTCGATCCTACGCAGCTACAAGTGGTGGATATTTCGAAAACGTATAATTGTCCTTTTGCACAACAGGTTCGCAAAAATTTGAAACAGCATAATATTTATAGCGGTATTAAAGTGGTTTTCTCTCCCGAGAAACCCATCAAGGAAAGTCTTATGTTAACCGATGGAAAGAATTTTAAAAAGTCCGCTTACGGCACCATTTCTTATCTCCCTGCCGTATTCGGCGCTGTTGCTGCGTCGGTGGTGATAAGGGATTTGATCGGGAAGTAGTCAGGAGACAGACGTCAGGAATCAGACGTCAGACCTCAGGAATCAGAAGTCAGTTCCGTGAATCAATTTTAGAATAAGTCAAAATGACTCCCCTTCCCGACGATCTCGCTTCGCTCGATATCGGGATGAAACACCTGGACAGGAGGGGTGGCACGAATGAGGCTGCACCAAAGGTGCAGACGAATGAGTGACGGGGTGGTGGAACATTAAAATAAAAATTTTGAAAAATAAAATTTGTGGTATTTATAACGTAACAATTGATATAACAAATATCCACCGCCCCGTCACCGATGTCGTATAGCTTTGCTCTACTCCTCGGTGCCACCCCGCCTGTCCAGGCGGGGAGTCTTTGAATATGTATTCGAAAAAAAATTCCTTAGATCTCACATCTTTCGTCTCATGTCTGTCCTCTGTTAACAATTTGTGCATTCCCCTCTTGTGAATCCATCCTAACTTGATAGGAGTGAAATTGCATCTGGCAGCTGTTTTAAGGGTTAAATTAAAAAACTTTTTTTATGCAGAATCGGATGATGTTTAAAAGAATGCACTCCAACACCGAAGTTGATTTGGTGGAGTATATCCAAGCTTATTTACAAGAATTTCCAGAGACAGAAATCATGATTGGCTGCGATTCGCAGAATTATGCTGAAAGTACCATCTATGCAATTGTTGTGGCATTGTATAAAAAAGGGAAGGGCGCGCATTTATTATACAGAAAATGGAAAACACCAAAGCAGTTTGTTCGATCACAGCGCTTGCTCACAGAAGTGTGGAATGCCATTGAAACTGCTGAGTTGATGAGGGAAAACAACCTTCCCAAACCTGTATGGATTGATATTGATCTGAATCCCGATCAGCGTTTTAAATCCAATGAAGTCTTTCGCCAAGCTGTTGGTATGGTGGAAGGAATGGGATACAAGGTTCGTTATAAAACCATGGATCCGATGATCACGTATGCAGCGGATCATTTGATTAGGGTATGACAGACGTCAGAAATCAGAAGTCAGACGACAGGATTCAGGCACTGATTCGATTTACTTATAGTTATAAATTTAAATTTCAATTATCTTTACAGTCTTTGATAGTCTTTTTATCAGCTAATCTTTTAATATCTGATTCCTGACACCTGAATTCTGACTTCTGTCGTCTGATTTCTTATATTTCGAAAATGATTTATTAAAAAGAATTTATGAGAAATAAAAAATACGTTTTATTCTGTCTGGTTATTTTGTTATCAGGAGCATTTTATTTTACTGTTCAAGCCCAGCCAAAAAATGACACTCATCGCGCTAACTTTTCTGGCGAGTGGAAATCCCAAGAGCCGATAAGTATAGGCGGTAATATTTTTTGCTCATATGTAGAGGGTGATCGAATGAATTCAAAAACAATGAAAATAGTTGAGGAGGCAGATTTTCTTATCATAGAAAATCTAAACCAGGAGCCCGGCGCAACATCGGTTAGAAGCCATGAGAAGCTGCTCTTCAACGGTAAAGAAAGCCAACTTGATAATGGCAAGGGAAACGAAAAGAAGTTTACCGTAAAGTTTTCAGCTGATGGACAAACTATGACAATTAAATCAATTGTATACTTTATGGATGCCGCTCCTCACAATATAGATGTTAGTAAACAAGCATTTAAAAATGTAACCGAAATAGAAAGTAGTAGAAAAGCATTTACCAACGTAACCGAAGTTTGGAAGTTGAGCAATGATGGTAAATCTATTTTTGTTCAGTCTAATGCAAAATCAAATATATGGGGTGGTGAGCGCAATTGGAATACCGTATTCTATAAAACCAATTAGAATTAAAACAGCATCTAAAAAAGTTGAGAGGCATTGCTTTAAGATAAAAATCCGAACCTAGGGCAAAGGGGTATGGTTTTTTTAAAGAAAATTAAAGCGGTGATTTGTTGTTAGTCGTGGTTTGACAAAACCGAAATCAACCGATTTGATAGGATTTGAGCGGGGTGTTTACATTAAACAGAGACAAAAATGAAACATTATGACAAATACACGGAAACCGAATGTCTAAATAGGCACTGATTTTCTCATATGTATTGTGTTTTTAAATGGGAAATAGTGGTGAATGGAGGCGAGGGGGGGGATTCCATTATTTTTGAATTAACAATATTAAAATGATAGTTACAGAAAAAATATTTGAGTCCTTTAAATGGATAGATATTGAAAACCCCAATAAAAATGACTTGGAAAAAATTACAAGTCAATATCATTTAAATTATTATTTAATTAAAGATAGTTTGGAGAGAGGGCACTTGCCTAAATATGAAAAAACGTATAAAATTGACTTTTTTATCTTCAGAGCATACACATCTAATGTTTTACTTAATATTGACGAAGTTGGCGAAATGTCAAATAAAATTGCATTCTTTATTTTAGAAGATACCCTACTTACAATACATCGAACACATTTTAATTTTTTAAATATTCACGAAGAAAAAAAAATAAAAATTCAGGAACTTTTTTTAAGAATTGTTGGTTCCATGGTAGAAACATTTAGTAAACCTACTCAAGATCTCTCTTCTAAAATCAGCCATATTGAAAAAACTATTTTCTTAAAAGATTATAGAAAAGTATTGCTTGAAGAACTTTATTTCATAAAGTCTCAATCAAGAATATTGAAAAAAGTCCTTCATATTACGCAAAATGTTGTTGAACAAGTTTCAGAAAAGTTTAATCAATTTTACCAATACCAAGATATAAAAGATCAACTATTAAATCTACTCACAATTAATGAAGAATCGGTTGAAAATTCTAATCAGTTAATGACTACATATTTATCCATAAGCGATCAAAAAAACAATGAAGTGGTAAGGCTATTAACTATTTTCTCTGCATTCTTTTTACCATTAACTTTCATTGCAGGTGTGTATGGAATGAACTTTGATTTAATTCCAGAATTAAGTTGGAAGTATGGTTATTTATTCTCACTAATTTTAATGTTATTAGTAGTGATTCTGATTTATCTATGGTTTAGGAGAAAAAAAATTTTATAATTTTACTACTTATGCCATCGTTACAGTCGTTAAATTATTGCTGTGTTGTGTGTATCTAAAAATGTGCTCTTTTCAACTATCCTTTTTCAACTTTGAACTCCACAAACATTTTCTGAGATTTGATAATCGTAAGGGTTTGACATCTTTAGAAATTTAATTATTAAAGGTTCGTGTATTGGTTATGTATTGAATACCTCACGCAGAAACTTAAAAGGCCCCACGTTTTAACGTACGACATTGATTTTTATTTAGCGAGACCGAGATTTGAGCCCTGGTCCGCCGCGGCGGATATGAAGATTTTTTGAAAAAATTAACGCGGTGATTTGATTTTAACATCGCAGTCGATAGGACTAACTATTGGATACATCCATTTTTTATAATCTGAACTTCATATTCCCGAAGGGAGATATCATAATAATCTATGTTAATAGTACTATTGCCATAAAGAGTAATAAAATAAATAAAGTATAGAATATGTAAGATCCCAAAACTCTTTTAGTAGTTTTAGCTAAACAATAAAAGAGTTTTAGGAACTCACTCATTTAAAATAATTTTTATGCAAAAGCATTCTTCCCAAAATAGACGTCAATTTCTCCGCAATTCCTCTGCCCTGTTGGCACTTGCTTCATTACAATCAAGTGGTATAGACCAATGGACATTTGCACCAAAAAGACGTGTTGCATTAATTGGCATT
>CANJEF010000137.1 GCA_947472965.1 Sphingobacteriales bacterium | reverse complement strand
TACTCTTTACCAATATTTCTTATGATATCTACGTGTTGCAACACTTGAAAAAAGATAAGGTCAAGCAACTCGAGCAGCTGATCCAAATCAACATAATTTTCATTTTTTGAAAGCGGCATAACAAATCGATAATAAACCAGTCCAGCTTCGGGATCACAAACAAAACCCGGCGTCAGCAGTCCCCTATTTATATCATGCAGTACATGATCGATGGCCTTGGGGTAGTCCTTGTCAATTTCTCTAATTGGAACAACGAACTGGAGTAAATTGCATGTTTCAATTTCATCTTCAAGGTCGGGGATATATGCTATTTCAATTACATAATCGCCCTTCTCTTTGTCTTCAAAAAATATTTCCATATAGGCCAAGGAATTTTCCTCCCCTTGATCATGAAGTTTGCAATGGACATTCTTTTCCGATAAAAATTCTTTGATTTTTTCAAGTTTCATTATGCTCTACTTTTTAATTTTTCAATTACCAAATGATCATGGTCTTTTTGCCCATTTATTTTTTGATCCAAGCCCAAAGATTCATACAGGGTTGGGTCATTATATTTCTGAATAGCTTGGGCAATTTGCACATATTTTACCTCTTTTGCACCCGTTGCTTTATCCCAATTTGCTGTTGTCTTAATCAAAAATCCCCTTCCGGCATGTCGTGCTTTCCACTCTGCATAGGTTTCACCTGCATTATTTTGCTCGGTGGCAAATCCACTTTTCATAGTAGTTGCCAATGTCATGCTACGTTTTACACCACCACCATTCAAGGCGATTTTGGCCTCTTGTCTCTCTCTCCAATTATCATAAGTTTCAAGCCGCTTCCTTGACTGAACATCACGCCTCCACTGCCTAAATCCTTTTCCTGCAGCGTATACTAATTTTGATGCGCCCAATAGAGCAGTTAAGCCAATCCCAACAATTGATCCAAATCCTGAAAGTGCAAGGGCTCCAGCAGTGATTTCCAAAGCACTTCCAGCTAAATTCACATAAGCCCTGTTAATTTTCTTTTGGAGAACCTCTTCTATTCCTGTCATAACAATTTGCTTCTCAACATTACCCTCAACTGCCGGATCTAATTTTTCTTTTTCAACACCAAGCTTGTGTTTTCTTCCTTTGTATTTTTTTAACAAGAATGCCGCTCGGATTGCGGTTAACCCTCCTACAGCAACACTTGCACCTGTAGCAGCAGTAGTAGCAACTAACTGTTGGCCTGCTGTAACTGCACCTGTATGAAGTGCCACTCTGTAAGAATCTCTAGCTACACCTGCTGCACTTTGTGTCAATTTTGCTGCAGTTAGCAAGCTTTTTGAATAGGCCTCTTTGTGTTTATAAGGTTTGTACCAATCTGGATTTTGGGTTTTCCACTTCTTGAAATCATTGATGGCAGAAAAAGAGCTAGCAATAAAATCCAGTCCACCAGCTGCCACACCTGCGATGTCGCCAACGTATTTTATTGATGAAGTTCCAGCCATTTGACTAGCACCATTCATCAACTTTTCTCCGCTGAAAACACTTGTTGCATTGGCATCTTGCATGATTTTAGCAGCATCTAAGATACCTGCTGTTCCTTTTGAAACAGCACTTAATTCCAGCATAACAATTCCAGTAATCTCTGCAACCCATTTTGCTTTTTCCAAGCTGTTTTTCTTTGCCCAATTTTCTGGTGAGCCTTCTTCTTTTAATTTCTTGTATTTAACCCAAGCACCAACGGCACCAATCGTAGCACTTGAGGCATCACTAACACCACTAAATAATAATTTATCATCAGCACTAAAACCACTTTGCCAATCTGTTAATGCCGTGTAAACCGGATTTGTTCCTTCGCCGCCATCTGTACCCAGGTTACTTATTCCAGAATTTTCAGTAAACCCTGTTCCAATCTGGCCAGTCAGTCCGGATACATCATTAATTGCACCTGCAAGCGAACTAATAACCTCTCCTTCTTTATTCATCACTATGCGATTGTCTTCAGCATCGTAATAAACAAGTTTGATTGAACCATCCGTTATATCAGCAGAGATTTTATCAATAATCGTAAATAAGTTCGTGACCATGAATTTTGATACTGGCTGAGACTGGATCTTCTCAGAAGCCAATTGAATGATTTTGAGGTCATTTACATTGATTTCATTTTTTGAATCAGCAACCCCTTTTATCCTGAGAAGATCACTTGCGAATTCTCCAATTATACTATCAACTTCAGGGGCTTCTGCGTCTTTTAGTAAAGCTTCATCCTTGGGACTAATATCAGCCGCAACGGCATTTTCAAACTCCTGACTTTCCTG
The DNA here is from genome assembly GCA_947472965.1 of Sphingobacteriales bacterium. The sequence goes on along the minus strand of CANJEF010000137.1, from coordinate 2,631 downwards.
CAGATCTTCATCTCCCGATGAGTCAATTTCACTTGCAGGCAATTCAATGGCTGGAGCCTCTTCTTCCTTTTTCTTTTTAGCCTCCACAGCCATCACCATGGATTTTGTTTTTACCAATAATGAATCTGCCTGCACCTTGCCGGTTTCTTCATTGTTTGATTTGGCAACCTTGGCTCCCGCTTGTTGTGCAGATGCTGCTTTTTCACTTGCGTCAGGGTCTGGAACTTTATCCTGAATATGATCATCAATAATTTCAATTGTTTTCATTGTCCTGGTAGCTTCAACAGGCAATGCTTGAGTCTCAAGATCGCCAGCTTCTGCATCTTCAAGTGCTGGCTCTTCTTCCTTTTCAGATGAAGAAGCATCATCGGCTTGCTCTTCACCTGCACCCATTTCACCAGCAGGGACTTCAGGACTTGAAGCAGCCTCTTCTTCAGGTATTGCTCCTGACTTTGCTAAAACATGTGCTGCAATTTCATCTGATACTTCATTAGAGACCGGTTCAACCACAGGCGTTGAACTGCCAGCTGCTTCGCTATGAGCTAAAGCATCATCAACTGCTGCATCAGCAGCCCCGCCTTCATTTCCTACTTTTTGTACAATTTTTTGGTGAGAAGCATTGGCAGGTCGCTTAACATAATCATCTGCCATTGAACTTAATTGTGCAATACCAGCCGCTTTTTTACTTGAGTCTGCAGCAAGTTGAATATTATTTAATGAGCCGACACCGGTTCTATTATCCGAATAGGAAGATTCACCAGGAGTTGAAATTGGTTTATTGCCTGACTTAACAGGTTGGGATTTCTTACTTTTAACTGTTTCAGTCATTTTTTCAGGCAAAGCATTCCTTTGAGTGAAAATACATTTTTAATGTTATTTTCATGATTGCAGCAGCAAATAATTCATCGTTAAATATCAACAAACTCGATTTTTAAGAACTTGATAAAAAATGCTAACCGGGAAACCGAAAACCATCAAGCCCCTTGACTCCAGTATCCACAATAAACAAATTACCGCTTTCCGGAAATTGCTCCAATTGGCTATCATCCATATTTTTCCGTGCTGTAGTAATTACAAGTTGATCAAGGTGCTCCCCAGCAAAACGACATGATGTAACATTGGGGGCTGCCACTTCAATTTTATCTAACAACTTACCCGTAAATGGATTCCATCTATATACACCAAAGCCTCCCCAATGAGCAATCCACAACATGCCTTCAGCATCTATTGTCATTCCATCCGGCGTGCCCATTTCAATTGGAATAGTGATGACAGTCCTGTCAAAAACAATCTCCCCTGTTATTTGATTAAAATGAAATGCGTCTACACGCTGGGTTGGACTATCAATGAAATACATTTTTTTGTTGTCCAACGACCAAACAATGCCATTTGAAATTGTAACCGCTTCAATTTTTATTTGAGGATTTCCAGATGCTTGAATTGAATAAAGATTACCTCCTTCAAAATCATGATCTGCTTGTGTTGTACCAATCCAGAGCCTTCCTTTGGCATCAACGGCACCATCATTGCAACGCTGATTTTTTTTATCCGGCTCTACATTTACCAAGTGGGTTATACTCCCTGTATCCGTATTAAATCTAACAACAGATGTACCCAAGGCCAATAATAAATCATCTCCAACTGTTTCAACCACCAATGAAAGTGCATTATCAAATTGCCAATTGCGGATAGTGTTTGTTTGCCAATCAAGGCTGTATAATACACCTGCGTTGATATCAACCCAATAAAAACATTTTTTCCTTGCGTGCCACAAAGGACTTTCGCCCAAGGTGCATTGAGAAGCATATAAAGTAGTTGCAGTCATTGTTATGATAGAGTTTTACAAAGCTAAGTCCAGTGTTCTGCAATTTTTTTTCGAAGGAACAAAACACTTCTTTCCAATTGATCCATTCCATCCACACCATCTTCTATGCTGATCCAATTATCAAATCCAACGCTTGTCAACTCTGTAAAGATGGCATCGTAGTCATTCAACCCTTTTCCAATTTCACCATGACTAAGTCGCTTTGCATAACCGGCAGCACCGCCTTCTTCTTTTCGAAGGTCTTCAATGGTACCTTCTTTCAAATAGCGATCGCTTGCATGCATCGTTACCACTCGGGTTGAAACACGCTTTAAAAGTTCAATCGGATCTTCTCCTGCCAAATAGGTATTACTTGGATCATAGTTTACGCCAAAGTAAGGATGATGAATGCCATCAACCAACTTACAAAACACATCCATCTTTTGTGCAAATTCAGGATAGGTCCAAAAATCATCCTTGTAATGATTTTCAATCACCAAGGTAATATTTCGATCTGCAGCATAAGGCAGACAATCATTTATGCAGTCTATTGCCAACCTTACCCCTTCTTCAATACTCAGTTCTGGACGGCGCTGTCCTGATAATACCCTGCAGTAGCTTCCGCCCAACGCATGGGTCATATCAATCCATCTTTTTTGTTTTTTAATTTCAATATCACGAAATGATTTGTCGGGATGCGTGAAATCAGGTGAACAACACATCATCGGAATAACGCGACCGTGGTCTTCTACTTGTTGTCGAAAGCCTGCCCATCTTGATTCATCAGCCATCTCCAAAAATCCTGCATACCATTCCAATCCATCAAT
>CANJEF010000136.1 GCA_947472965.1 Sphingobacteriales bacterium | reverse complement strand
TGAATCCAAATCGAAATAGCTATTGATTTGAATGTGATCTGATTAAAATCATATTTCCATCCCTTTATTTCTCAGAACTTCATCCATCAACCACAGCTCTTTGAATCGGATATCCTTATTTATTTTAATATTATTACCTGTCTACTTGTTTTGTCAATCTGCAAAAGAGGTTGTTCAACAATGTGAAGATAAAATGCGGGGCAATACATCCCAATCTACCATCACCATTCGTTCAATTCGTCCTTCATGGAGCAGGGAGATGAGAATTAAGGCATGGATCAAAGGCACTGATTATTCTGTTTTGCTTGTTACATATCCGGCGCGTGACAAGGGTGTTGTTTTTCTCAAAAGGAAAAAGGAAGTATGGAATTGGATGCCTGCCATTGAAAAAATAATCAAACTTCCGCCTTCCATGATGAGCCAGTCATGGATGGGGACCGATTTTACCAATGATGACCTTGTGAAAGAATCTTCGCTTGTTACCGACTATTCACATTCATTCAACAAGGATACCGTAATTGATAGCAGAACTTGCTATACCATTACCATGATTCCAAAGCCGGATGCGGCCGTTGTATGGGGTAAGCTGATTGTTTGTATAGATAAGGAACGACTTGTTCAATTACATGCAAGATTTTATGATGAAAGTGATGAATTGATCAATATAATGAACGCATCGGATGTGAGGGTAATGGACGGGCGTTTGATCCCAACTAAATTTGAGATGGTTCCTGCTGATAAAAAAAATAATAGAACTGAAATGATTTACGAATCAATCGTTTTTAACCGAAATATCGACGATGCATTTTTTACAATTGACAAAATGCAGTACATAACTGCAAACCAACCATAAACGAGAAATTGCGATGTGGATCATTCAATTGGCCTGGAAAAATAGTTGGCGAAACAAAGGCCGAACAATAATTACAATTTCTGCAGTTGCTTTTGCCACCTTGATTTCCATGATTACTGCTAGTTTAAAAGAGGGCGTTTTTGATAACCTGATCAAAAATATTGTGAGTAGCTATACAGGGCATATTCAAATTCACCACAAGGGCTATCAAGATGAGCAAATTTTGGAAAATGGGTTTTTCCCCAATGATTCACTTCTTGAAAAGATAAAAATGCGCAGTGGTATTGAGTCGATTACACCTCGCATTGAGTCTTTTGCATTGCTATCTGCTGGCGAATCAACGAGAGGTTGTTTGATCATGGGTATTGGACCAGAGGAGAAAAAAACATTCACCGCCATGGAACAAAAGTTGATCGAGGGTCATTATACTGATCCTGATGCCAACGCTTTGCTGCTTTCAGAGGGATTGGCCCATAGTTTAAAAATGACTGTCAATGATACAGTAGTAATTATTGGTCAGGGATATCATGGTGTTTCTGCTGCAGGGAAATACCCTGTTAGTGGCATCATTCGATTGGCTTCGCCAAAATTAAATGAGCGATTGGTGGTGATGCCCATTGCCTTGGCTCAACGACTTTTTGGAGCAGATTCAATTGCCACTTCATGGTGTGTTTTGTTGAAAGAAAATACAAATGTTGATTTGGTAGCCAATGATTTGAAAGGGACCATCGATGATGATTTTGAAGTATTGACTTGGGCGGAGATCATGCCTGATATAAAACAACATATCGATACGGATTCAAACAATATGCAGATTGTAAGGTATATCCTCTATCTGCTTGTAAGCTTCGGCATATTCAGTACGTTGCTCATCATGATGTCCGAACGAAAAATTGAGCACGGCATGCTCTTGGCCTTGGGGATGTCAAAAAAAAGACTTGAACTGCTTCTAATGGTAGAGTCCCTCATGACGTTAATGGTTGGTTCTTTACTAGGACTCCTCATCAGTTTGCCGTTGGTCATCTATCTTAAAAAATATCCCATTCACATATCCGGTAATGCTGCTGAAGCATATAAGCGTTTTGGATTTGAACCTATTTTCCCTGCCGCATTTGATCCAGTAATTTTTTTGCAACAGGGACTAACTGTCTTCACCATTGGAATAATCCTATCGCTTTATCCAATTTGGGTCATTAGAAGGATGAATGCCTTGAATGCAATGAAAAAATAAAAAACATGATTGTTAATCTTGCATGGAGAAATATCTGGCGAAATAAATTGCGGAGTATCGTGATTATTCTGTCTGTTGCAGCAGGCCTTCTTGCTGTCATGGCGGCACTTTCACTTTATGAAGGAATGATGAAAGGGCGCGTTAGAACGGTGATTGATACTGAAACCGGACATATACAAATTCATGACAAGCGGTTTATTAGTGACAAGGACCCCGACTTTTTTATTACCGGCTCAACAAAAATTGCTGATCAATTATTGAGTGAAAAATATGTAAAAGGATTTTCCCAACGTACAATCGCTTCTGGTATGGTTTCAACGCCATCGGGAAGTAGTGGCGTTGAAATTATTGGTATGGAGTTGAAGAATGAAAAAATTGTATCCGGAATTGACGAAAAATTAAGAGAAGGAGATTTGGAATGGACTTCAAACATTCATGGAATAATTATTGGGAAAAATCTGGCAAAAAAGCTCAAGGTAAAGCTTGGGAATAAAGTGGTTCTGACGATGACTGATACTGCAGAAAATATTATTTCATCTGCATTTAGGGTAAAAGGGATTTATCAATCTGCCAATGCGCGATTAGATGAGATTTATGTATATGTCAATCAGCAGGATCTTCAGGGGTTGATGGGTTTACAAAACCAAGTACATGAGTTTTCCATTTTGTTGAATGCGGATGAAATGGTATCAGGTTTTCAATCAAATTATAAAAAAAAGTATCCATCACTGGCAATCGATTCCTGGAAAGATCTTTCGCCTGAAACCGAACTGATGGTCGTAACGGTGGATGTTTATTCATACGTGATTCTCATCATCATTCTCATCGCCCTATCATTTGGCATCATGAACACCATGTTAATGGCCGTTATGGAAAGGCGCCACGAAATCGGGATGATGATGGCATTGGGCATGGGAAGGATGAGGTTGTCGTCAATGATCATTATTGAGACGATGCTGCTGACCCTAACAGGTATACCAATTGCTATGGTTGTTGGAAAACTAGTTATTGGTTATTATGAGAAGCACGGTATCGACTTCAGTAGAATGGGTCAGGGCATGATGGAAAGCTTTGGATTCAAGACATTGATTTATACTTCGTTTCCAACTGAAAAGCTGCCATCCATTCTCTTACTCGTATTTATCACCGCTTTAATATCATCAATTCTACCTATATGGAAAAGCCTGAAACTAGACCCCGTAGAAGCATTGCAGAAATGAATACGTTAGATGCTCCTGTAATCGATGCACACAATATCAGCAAGACCTACAACCCTGAAGGTATTCCGGTAAGGGCTGTGAACAATGTTCATCTCCATCTTGAGAGAGGGGAATTTGTTGCGTTGGTTGGCCCTTCGGGTTCTGGAAAGACAACCTTGTTGAATATGATAGGGGGCCTTGATCATCCTGATCAGGGAAGTATTATTGTGAATGGCACCGACATTACCAAGTTGAGCCAATCACAATTGGTACAATTTAGATTACATAATATCGGTTTCGTATTTCAGGCTTTCAATTTAATTCCGGTTCTCACTGCAAAAGAAAATGCAGAATTTATTATGTTGCTCCAAAATGCATCCAAGGAAAAACGAGCGGAAAGGATCAATAAGCTTTTTACTGAGGTAGGGTTGTTTGAAAAAAAAGATGTACGTCCTGCCCAGTTATCAGGTGGACAACAACAAAGGGTAGCTGTTGTTCGAGCTTTGGCTTCCAAACCTCAATTTGTGTTGGCCGATGAGCCCACAGCAAACCTGGATTCTGCATCCGCATTTAATTTGTTGGATATGATGGCAAAGCTCAACAAGGAGGAAAATATGACATTTATTTTTTCAACCCATGACCAACGGGTTATCGACCGAGCAAAGCGTGTTATAACGCTTGTGGATGGTGCAGTTTTATCCGATAGGCGAACTGATAAGTCATGAATATGCGAAGCTTTCTTTTTATGGGATTGACTTTGTTTCTTTTTCATGCTTCAATTGCTCAAATCATTGACAGCATTCCTTTGGAACGGACCAAGAAATTAACTTTCAATGGGTATATAAAGGACTTGAATAATTTCAGGTTTCCAGTGATGAATTTCCCTTTCCGATATGGGCATCTGATACACAACCGCCTTAACTTCAAATGGCAATCCAGCCATATCAATGCTTCAGTAGAAATAAGGAACAGGCTTCTTTGGGATTATAACCCCAATGCTAAGTACTTTGGCAGTATTGAGCGTGCTTGGTTGGAATACAAAGCCGGAAAGTGGAGTATTAAAACCGGTAGGCAAAGGATCAATTGGGGTATGAATAATGCATGGAATCCAAATGATATTTTTAATTCATTTAACATGATTGATTTTGATTACGAGGAGAGGGTTGGTGTAGATGGATTAAGGGTACATTATCAACGGTCCGATATGAGTGCCATTGAATTTGTAGTTTCAAAAAGTATGCATTGGCGGATCAATAATTATGCTTTGAAATATCATTTGAATCGATCCAATTATGACTGGCAGTTGATTGGTGGTGTATTTCAAGGTATTTTAACTGCTGGCCTGGGATGGCAGGGGAGTATTGGTGAAACCGGATTCAAGGGAGAAGTGCAGCATTTTTTCAAGAAGGAAAATCAAAACCCACATACCAACTTTAGTATCGAATTTGACTACATCACCAAGAAAGGATGGTATTTCAATGCAACAACTTTATTTAACCAAAAGGGATTTTTGAAAAGCCCATTGAATCTTACGTCCCTTAAATTTGAAAATACACCCGATAACCTGATGCCTACCAAGTGGAATATCTTGGTAGGTGCTTCAAAGGATATCACGCCTGTTATCAATGGTAAATTCAATTATATTTTT